>DASVBB010000162.1:0-3763 GCA_036376045.1 Nitrospira sp. | reverse complement strand
CGCAACCCGAAGATTTGTTCATGCGAAAAGGTCTGCTGGCCTTCCAGGCGTGCAAGGAAGGTGTGGATTTTCCATTCTCCCAGTTCCCGCAGTTTCCACGGCAGACGGAAGGGTTCATCGCTGCCCAACTTGATCATGTCGAGTGGAAAGGCATGGTCGGTCAGCAGCAGCGATCCATGATAACCGGGCCCCCACCACTGCGCGCCGCGACCGAATTCAAGGGCAATATTCCAATAGGTCAGTTTGAGACTCGCTTCGCGCAGATAGGCATACTTGTCGTTGAGCGAGGTCTCCGGTCCGGTGGTCGGCCCGTTAGCCAATGCGTCCCTGTTCGTGATCACTTTTGGATCCATCATCGCGGCCAACCAGTCTCCCGCCTCGAACCAGGCGCGGAAATCGGTCTGGTTTTGGACGCCGTTCGCATAATATTCACCCTGGCGGTTTTCACGAAGCCGGACATCTTGATGCCCGCCCAGAGAGAAGGCGTCCACCTCCGTTTGCAATCGTGCCCCATATCGAAGAGACGATGGAGCAGATTCGCTTCGTTTTCTCGTGACCGCTCCGAGATCCATGAGCTCAGGCCGCAATTCCACCATCAACCGCTCGAGCAGCGGTCCCGCTAACACCTCACGGCCATCCTGCCGGATTTCATTGGCACGGATACGCTCCAGCGCCCTCGCGACGTACTTCGCGGCCTGTTTACGGCTATACGGCTTGGTGATGATCATGGCCCGATCGATGATGCCTAGATTCGTCAGGCGCTCGATGGCTTCATAAGCCCAGTGATGCAGGGGGATGTTGACGGAGGCGGCGACATTGCTGACCGGGAACAGAAGGATGGCAACCAACATAAGCCGTGCAACCGAGACCAGCGTCCATGGGCTACCCATTGTGTTGATAACAGTCGATTCAACGAGGTGAGGTGCGCAAACAAGACCGGACAGGAAAGATTGGAGCGTCGGGAGAGATTCCGCTGAGAGGCTGGAACATCTACGCGGCAGGGCGAGTGGAGAATGTCGCTTGATTGAGCGAGTCGATGCTTTGGGAGATTGGATGTAATTCTAGACCCGTCATGAAAATATTCATTCCGCGGTCCTTGCCAGCTTCGACCACGACCTTCATGTGATCTGACTGAATGGATTTCGATGAAATCAAAATCGTCGTGACGAGGTGGTTATCCAAGATCGTCGAGACATTCTTGCTGCTGCCCAGAACCGGGAGTCCACCAATCGTTCGATGTAACAGCGTCGGATCATCATCGATGAACCCAATGGGTCTCAGGCCGAGTGCGGTGTTTTGCATCAACTCCCGGAGCACAAGTTGGCCACCCCGCCCGGCACCATAGATGAGGGCGGCACCGCCATGATCGACGACATGTTGATTCGAATAATCGAGAATGCGGTATACGCTTCGCATTCCGGCAGTAAACAATCCCAACAAGAGACAATCGATCACAAAGAAGCTCAAGGTTCCCCCGGGCGGTTGTCGAATCACCACCAGTGAGTAGGATGCAGCAGCAGCTATCCAGACCGCCAACGCCACTTTGACGAGGTCTCCCACTCCCATCGCACGCCAGACACCTCGGTACAGTCCAAGCACGTACAAGCACAGAAACTGAGTAATCAATACATGCGGAAATGCATTGAGATACCAGTGAGCCAGCCGATCGTCGATTTCCGTGTCATAGAACTTCAATCCGAATGCCACCCAGAAGGCGCACATGATGAAGAAGAGATCCAGAAAGCCGAGAAAGAATCGTCGATGAAAGGCGAGGCGATCGTACCAGCGGAGCAAGCGTCCGATGTGAAGGAGGTCAACTTCTCTGTACTCCAGTTTTCCAATGCCAATCGCCGTGGCGAGAATGACCGTCAGAATAACAATCCCGGCGTTTCGATACTCGCTGATCACCGACAGCAGGGCGCAGACCGATAGTCCGATGGCAACGGTATAGAGCGTGAGGACGGCGTTCCGGTGGGAAAGACCCAGGGCCATAAGCCGATGATGAAAGTGTGCTTGATCGGCCTTGAACATACGTCGTATGGCCTGAAACCAATCCGTCTCGTACTTCCTCTGGTGTCCGCTGAATCGCCGGACCATGGAAAAGAGCGTATCGAGAATAGGCAGGCCCAAGACAAGGAGCGGAACGAATACCGCCACAGCGGTGGCCGTTTTCTGTGTGCCGATAATTGCCGTGACCGCCAGGACATAGCCGATGAGCATGCTGCCGGAGTCACCAAGATACATACGGGCGGGGTTAAAATTGTGCGGCAGGAAGCCGAGCAGCGCCCCGAGGACAATCACCAAAAGGAGTGCGTCTTGAGCGTCGCCCCGCACGAAAAAGAGGATGGCGCATGTCCCTGCGGCGATGCTCCCGAGTCCGACCGCGAGTCCATCCAACCCGTCAATGAGATTAAAGGCATTGGTAATTCCAACGATCCACAAGAACGTGAGCGGGATCGCCAGAGCTGCCACATTCATCGAATCGCTTCCCAGGAAGGATACGTGGTCGATCCGCACCCCCAATGCAATCGCGATGGCAGCGGCGATAGCTTGAACAAGGAATTTGCCCCAAGCAGGAAGCGGGCGGATGTCGTCACAGACACCACCTAGAAATACAATGGTCGCGCCAATCAGAAGCGGCCACCACGAGGTCAGGCCCACAGCAAACCCGGACGGCATCATGTTTCCAAATGTCCAAGCGGCGAGCAGCGTGAGGGCAATTGAAAAAGCAATCACCAGCCCGCCGATCCGTGGAACTGGCACCGAGTGAATTTTACGCTCGCCGGGCAAATCGACGGCACCGATGGCAAAGGCAAACCGCCGCACGAGTGGACTGAACGCGAGAGAAAGGGAGAACGCGAAGAGAAATAAGGCCGGGTAGTACACCACCGTCATGCCACCTTTGACGGAGGTGAGAGTGGTGCCCGCTGCAGGCCGTGGGCAGGCGAAGACATCGCCACGCGCTGAAATACCTGGTGAAAGTTTTGGGTGGCAATGTTTCGGTCGAAGCGCCTGTTGAAGTACAGGCGAGCTGCCTGGCCCTGCTTCTCCAGCAGTGAGCGATCCTTATAGACGGCGAGCAGGGCTTGAACCGCAGCTTCGGCATCTCCAGGGTTCACCGTGAATCCGCATTGGGCTTCGCGAAGGATCGCGGCTGGCTCGCTGTTTGCGGGCCCAAAGAAAATGACTGGTCGGCCTGCGGCGAGAACGCTGTAAATCTTACTTGGAATACTGAGGCCTTCCATTTCGTTCCGCAATGAAACGAGATGCACATCCGCAGCCGTCAGGCTAGACCGCAGCACTGCCCTGTCCTGGTAGGGGAGAAACAGCACGTGCTGCCAGTTTTCTGCTTTCGCCACCTTGATCAGTTGATTCCTCCAGGCCCCGTCGCCGATGAAGCAGAAACGAAGCTCTGGGTACGATTGGGTGGCTATGGCGAGGGAGACAAAGCCCTCGAAATCGTGCACGATGCCATGGTTTCCCGAGTACATGATGACGAATTTCCCCTCAAGACCGTGCTGGGCCAGGAAGGCATTCTCCTGTCGTGGTAAGGGACTGATGTGATGACCGTCAGCCCAATTGGGTATCGTGACGATCTTGTCCGCAGAAATGCCGTGACGCAGCAGGCGCCGTTCCATGCATCGTCCGATGACGATAATTTGGTCCATGTGCCGCAACGACCATTGGGTGAGCCGATTCAGCACTCGACGTGCTGGACCCAGACGAATCATGCCCGCCTGGATCGCCACATCAGGAAACAGAT
>DASVBB010000156.1:0-5392 GCA_036376045.1 Nitrospira sp. | reverse complement strand
TCGATGTGCGCCGGATACGCCATTTCCGTATCTCGCGGAGGATGCGCCGCACCACTGAGCATCGGCGTCCTTGGCGACGGATTGTCGTAGGCGATGATCGTTTGATACAGAGTCGCGCGATCGTTATCGATCGACTTGAGTAGGTTCCGCGATCGTGCATTCACCGCCCCGGTTGTCAGATCGCGCTGTTGCGGAATCTGGCTCAGAATACGGTCAATGTACGCCGCATTGGCACCCAGGCCAAACCGCTTCCAGGCGAGGTACTGTGGCGAGTCCTTTTGCGGCGCTTGCGGCCGCTCCACGGTCGGGGTGGCGATTTCGGCGTCCAGAAATTCGAGCTCGCCTTTGTACGTCAGTTGCGGTTTGTTGAGCGCACGGCGATGCGCGGCCTCGAGGACCGCCTGTTCACCCTTCGCGTCCACATACGTTTTGTAGGCCGAGTCCATGGCGGTCGTCGTCTCAAGATCCTTTGCGAAGACCAGCGCCGCCTTCACATAGCCGCGCGCATCCTTTTGAGCGAGGAGATCTTGGAATGTTTCGATCGGCTCGGTCCGTTTCACCCCCAGCTCTTTCACCGTCATCACGCCACCGGAGTACAACCGCTTCGGCGCGAGCCGGACGGCGTGCGCCGACCGTAAGACTTCCGGTTCACCGAAGGCGAGGACCAGCCGTCGGTACGCGGTGTCGGCAAATGTCCAGGTGGTTGCCGGATCGAGCCGGCGCAGGTCAGGCGCGTGGTTGTGAAGCAGGTAGAGGAGATACCGGCGGTCATCGTCCTGGGTGGCCAATAGTTCCATCGCCCGTGCAGGATCTGCGTAGACGCCGATCACGCCCTCCGGCGTTGGCATATCGTAGTCGATCATCTCACTCCCGCCGGGTCCTTTCTTGTATGGATTGGCGGTCACCATGAGAGCGCCGTCGTCGGCTTTCGGCGCATCCATGACGCGCTTTGCCGCCGCTTGGACACGCTCGATGCCAAGGAGTTCTGTCATCTTCTTGTAGTTTGAAGTGGCCGCCGGCAGCGGAACCTTGCATAGAGATAGACGCCATAGGTCGCCGGAGTATCGAACCCAGCGGGCATGCGATTCACGTGATCGAATTCCCACCAGTCCCTCAGTGTTACGTAGGCATCGTACTTTGCGGTGTTGGCGGCCACGGCGTCCCAGAATTTCTGCCCGGTCCATGTGGCGAGCAGGGCTTGCATCAAGACGTCGTCGGTGCTGCTCGACGTGTGGCCTTCGAAGAGCTTGTCCCGAACGGCCATGGCCCAGTCTTCAAATTCGCGCAGCGCAGAGGCACGGATGCCGTCGTCGATTTTTTCGTCGAATCCGCCGAAGGTGTCGAGGAAGTTGGCGCCGGCCGTCGCCGTTCGCCGGCCGTGCTCATCCTTCACGACCGGCGCCTTCAGGTGTTCCCGCAAGTAATAAATGTCCTTGACGGCCAGCCAATACGAGAAGTCCTTGCGGGCTTTCTCGGCGCCGGGCTTGTCGGGATATGTCGCCCAGAATTGCTCCCGAGCGTGTTGGATCGCCGCTCTCGCCTGCGCACGCTGTTCACCGGTCTTCCGCATTTGTTCCAGCATTACCTCGTTCTCGATCGCCCGCGCCTGTCGGTTCTCATACGCGCGCTGGCATTCCGAGTAACTCCCGCACGAAATGAATTGTGCGGAGGCTGTCACCGGCACCGCCAGCAGGAATAGACTCAGAAAGGCGAGAACGATACGCCGAAAACGCATAGCGGCCTCCTATGCTCTTCAGAGCGTCGTGACGGCGCCGAGGTGCGCCGGGAAATGTGAGACTGCAAGTCGTGACTGCGTTTTCGACTCTACGCTCGGTTGAACAAGCCGGAACATTCTACTGTTTCACGTGGGCCAGGGTCTATCGGTGGAAGGTGAGGATGGGCGGCTGGGGGAACCCACATCAATGTCTTAAATAGTGAGAATAAGATGACAATCACCGCAGTCGTTGAGAGACTTCTGGGTAATGGAGGCGCTCATGAAGAGCTGGATGATGGCTATATTCCTGACACTCTGGTGCCTTGGGCAGAGTGCTGCCCTCGCGCAAATGCCGATGAGCGGACCAAGCCAATCCGACATTCTCAAACTCATGAGCGAGCTGCCGCCTGAGACGAAGAAGAATATTGAGCAACTGGGCAGGCTCCTCCAGCAAGATCTGAATGAAGGAAAGCTGACTGAAGCACAAATCCTCCATGAACTGATGTCAGGCAATTTCCAACAGAAGTTACGAGACCTCCACCCCGAGGCAGGTCCGCTCCTTGATGACCTCACCCGAGCAACGAAACACCACTCCCAACCCGAAGACCTGACCCACATACTCGACGGCTTGGCAGGGTCTGTCCGGTAGGCCACGAACCCCTATTTCTCTACCTCTCTGCCCAAGATTGTAAGCGAGGCAATAGGGCTGAATGGCCTATCAAAGTTCTCGTCAGCGAATGGCACATTCGTAGATGGATACTGAAATCATCGCGTCGGCGTTTGTGGCGTGGTCTCTCTTTTTCAAAAAGCAGCATGTCCCGGTTTGCTGGTCGCTAGTGAAGGCGGATCGGAACCACGATCGATAGTTCGAGGAATCGTATAGAATCGCCACCAAAGAATGACCTAAGGAATGAGTCATGAGGATAGGTGTGCTCATCTCAGTCGGCGTAGTGTGGGCGGTAAGTTACGTTCTAAATTCCTCGTCACTCGCGGGGGAGAGAATTCAAGGCACGGCTGACGAAATGGTCGCTGAATCACAGCGGGAGCGCAAGGAGACTGAACCACTGCCGGGCACTACCTTCGGGAATCCTCCCGGTCTTGAGGAGGAACGGAAGCGTTTGTCAGAAGCCGCTGCAGGCTTCGGCACGGACCCGACAGCCATCGTCGGCTACTACCAAGTCATGTACGCTCACAGTACGGGCACGAACAATCAGCGCCTCGATACTGTCACTGCCACCATCCGACTACCGGTCACTCCGAATGTAGGCGTTCAGATCAATATGCCCTACACCTGGGCCGCCTTAGGCCAGACAGGAGGGTTTACACCGAACGGGACCAGCGACATGACATTCCGCGTCGGAGGGCGCGTGTACGCTAATGACAAAATGGCCCTGTTTCTTGGGGCCGACGGCTCTTTCCCGACGGCTTCTGAACCGCTGCTCGGGACAGGGAAATATACAATCGGACCGGGAGGCGCCGTGGCGATCCCCCTACCCAGAATACATTCGCTGTTCTTTGTGGTGATCGAAGACTTCAATTCAATTGGAGGCGACCCCAGCCGCACGAATATTCACTATACACAGTTCAAGCCCTCGATCAACACGATCTGGGGCGAGCGGTGGTGGACTGAGGTGTTGCTGTACGCGTATTCGGATTGGGCCCATGAACGAAAGACCACGATGAACTTGCAGGGAGAAGTCGGCCACCGACTGAGTAAGCCCTGGGCCCTGTTTGTTCAGGGGGGCGGGGGAGTTCTCGGCAGGGATTCCTTCTTGGGTCTCGACTGGTTTGTGCAAGCGGGTGTGCGCTGGGTGTTCAAGACCCCTCTGCTTCCCGCATCGAGCTCGAAATGGAGCACTCAAACCGACAAGATGCCCCTTCTTTACCAGCCGTACGGTCCATAAAGACTGGGTCGCTAGGCCGGCGCCTTACGCATCGAGCTGTGCGCCGGCGGCGATGTTGAGAAGGTCTCTCGTCAACCTGCATACCGTCGTGCAAATCTCGCCAACTCGCGATTGAATCGCTCAGGCGCCTCCACGTGCGGACTATGTCCGATTCCCTCATACCGCGATGCTTCGGCATGTGGAATACAGGCCAAGAGATGCTCGGTGTGGGATGGCATCACGACGGCATCGACGTCTCCTTTCGTGACCAAGACAGGGACCTTGAGCCGCTGCATGACGCTATCGCGGTCGATGGTGCGGGAGAGCATCCCGAAACGTCCTGTTGGCGGCACAACCATACTGGAAGCGATCAACACCTCGATATCTTCCTGTGCCGGCTGCTTGTGAAACAGGATTCGCACTAACTCGCGCACGGCTTGGATGTTGTCTTCGAGATTCTCTGAACACATGCCAGGCGCCGTCTTCATAAAAGCGCCGCCGATCATATTCTTCGCTTTTGCGCCACCCATGACCACACCCGCGCAAACATAGATGATGCCCCCGATCTCGCCATCGCCATGTTTCGCGAGATAATCGTTGATGATGTACCCTCCATACGACCACCCCACGAGAATGGGATTGCGTAGCGATAGCGCAGAGAGGACTGCATGGACATCATCGGCCCAAAGGTCCGCTTGGCTGTAATGTTCAGGACCCGTTGGTTTTTCTGACATGCCATGGCCACGGATATCAAGGCACACCAACCGGAACTCTTCGGCTAAGGCACTCCTGTATTGCCTCTGCCACACGAGCGAACATTGGTTGATGCCGTGGATCAGAACAATCGGCTTGCCCTCGGGGGAGCCGTATTCGTGCACAGCCAATCGAAGCGCGCCACCACCAGTGATGTTGTGTACGGCCATGTGGGCTCTCCCTATCGACGCGACACTTGAACGGGGACATTGTACTTTGTCAGTTGCACAGGGTCTATCGCGTGGGGTGTCATGAGGGGGAAGTGGCGACGGCCAAAATATATGACCAGGCCGCCAGGTAGAGGTCGAGTAGAACAGCGGGCGCATTATCCTGAACGACGGCGTTCTGCGCGAGGATGAGGAACCCACCGGCACCGAAGAGGGAGTTTATTCTACTGCTGATGAAAAGGGACTGGCGCGGAGGGGAACGGGGGGCCGCCACGCGCCGGCGAGGGGCCGCCGGCGCGGACTGCCGGCGGATGCGGTCAGCGGCGGTTCGATATTAATTCGTTCAATTGCTCCACTTCAGGCATCGGCCGTTCCGATTATATCGCAGACATGTCGGCGGTGGCGTTGGCGTTGGAGATGGTGGAGGAGGAGCAGAGACCGACGTCACCAGATCCACGATGAATGTATCGATTCGCTGTGCGAAGCCAAAATCTCCCGCCGCTGCGCCCAGCGTGCCGTCCCAGTAGCTTGAAAAGAGCGCCCAGCGACCGTCATTTGAAATCTGCGCAAAGGATTGGCCAGAGAAACCGACAAGGCCCCCATTGTGATTGTGTGCGAAACGCCAGACCGTATTGGAACCATCTGTCGCTGCCGCAATGATCTCTCCATACCAGGTGAGCGGGCTGGGAGGCGTCACGATGTTATATCGCGAAAACAGTACGGGCGCTTGGACGTTCGTTGCCGCATTGAACCACGAACTGTGTTCGCCGTCATACCACCCGACGGTCGACGGTGGCTGCATGATAAAGGAATACTGAGTGGCATCCATGAGCTTGTTCGGATCTCGGAGAAGAGCGCCGCGCGAGTCCATTCCA
>DASVBB010000151.1:0-10055 GCA_036376045.1 Nitrospira sp. | reverse complement strand
AGGAATTTGCCCCAGCAGAGGCCTCGACCCCTCAGGCGATGTCAGAGGGGGCAGCAGCTCCGCCAATGGAACTCGATCACTCGCCGGAACCCGCGACATCGGCTCCCCCGGAAGTTCCGCAGGCCTCATCCTTCTCGTGGAATTCCGTCTTTGACAAAGCGTGGAAATTCACGGCCAGCACCATGGCTCCGAGCCCACCGGGTCCCGTAGAAAAAGGGCTCAAGGAATCCGATGAACTTCAGCCGGTTGAATCACCAGCAGCAGAGGAACATGTGGCGGCGGAAGAGCTGGTGGATGCACCAGCACCGGTTCAGGAAGAACCTGCAGCTCCCGTTGAGTCAGCCATTCCTGTTTCCCTGGTCCCGATGGGGGGCGAGCCCGCCGCGCATGAAGAGGCTGCGTCCCCGCCGGCCGAACCTCCTCCCGCGCCAGTCCCCGCTTCGGAACAGCTGGCTCCTTCTCATTGGAACACCGGCGAAGTGGCGGTCCAGGTTCATCGGCCGTCCAAGAAGAAGAAGCGCTGGGACAAAGATCAGGAAGAGGGCCCACCAGCTGCCGTACCACCATCGGCCGAGCCTCTGTCAGAATCCGACTTCGAGCCGAGACGAGAATGGAAGACGATCGACGAGCCTGCGCCCCTCGACGAGCCGGAGTCCCCCGTCGAAGTGGCACCCCTCGTCGAGTCGGTGCCCCCCGTCCAAGTGGCGACCCCCGTCGAAACGCCGCCGAGTCCACCGGTAGACTTGCGCGCCGATTGGATGAAGGCCACCGAATCGATCACCTTCGCTCGTACCGAACCGCCGCCGTCACAGGCAAAATGGCGCGAGGCAGAGAGCGCAGCCCCACCCACAGCAGAATCGACAGGCACGGCGGTGTCCTCAGCCGTCGACGTGTTGTTTGCTCCGAGCGCGACGTCTGATGATGTGCAGCCGCATGAGTATCGGCCATGGTCGAAGCCGCGTCCCCGCCTCATGGCGCGCCTCCACCGTGTCCGGATCGGCATTTCTTCCTTCATCGGCTCGTGCTTTTCGACGACGCGGTCGCTGACCTTCCTTGCTTTCGCGATCACGATTGCCATCGGCGTCGTGGCCGCGGCCGGCGTAGGAACGCTTGCCGTCATGTGGATGATGATGGAGGATCCACCCAGTTCGCTGTATCAAACGCTGACCATTTCGCCTTCTCGGACCATTTCGGATGCAAAGAGAAATGGCTATCTCCTGCTCCTGGGGTTCGACGCACCAGATGGCCAAGATCCGGTTCATGCCGGATACGAACGAAAGCCGCAAAGGGAGCGCGACCTGATGTCGGCACAGGTGTGTCTCGGCGGGGAAGCAAAAACACCGGCCGGCACCGGTGGGGCGTCCGATCATATGGTCAAGGGGTGGATCCGCAGCGGAGATCTCCTCGCGAACATCAAGGGGCAGGGAGGGGCCCTCAAATCCTTGACCTCTCGGGAGGCAACGGCCCTGGGGCGATATCAACAATGGCTCACGATGCCCTTCGATGACTGGGGCTTTGGACAACCGTTTAGTCCGAACTGCACCCGCGTGTTGTTCGCACACCGTCTCTATGTGCTGGAAGGGTTCAGTCAGGATCTTCCTACCGGTCTCGAGCGGTTGGAAGCCGATGTCCAGGCGTGGCGTGCTGCCATGGGACAGGCCAAGAGCCTGCCCATGAAGATGCTCGCTGCAACGGCCGTGCAAGATGACGCTTCGGTGGCCTCAGGACTGTTGAACCGTACGGAGCTCGACGGGCCGGCGCTTGCGAGGCTGAGCAAAATGATCCGTCCTCTGGATCAGATGGAGCTCTCGATACGGTGGCCGATGCAGAGTCAGTTTGTGCTGGCGACAAAAACAGTTTCGGCCGAGCTCAAAGACGACGGGCATGACCGTCCCTGGCATGCATCCCTGGCGGCGGCCATGCGTCTGCCCGTTCAGCGCCGAGCCAATGCCTATGCGGAATATTACGAGGCGGCCAATAAGGCGGTCGCGGGGGGACGCTATACGAATCTACCCAAGGTGTCGAACTTTGTTCGAACGCCTCCGTCAGGCGTGATGGATTATCTGGCGAATCCCGTCGAGCACATCGTGGGGATTGAAGCACTGCCGTTATGGGACCCCTTTGTCCACCGCATCATCGAGATGGATGCACAGCTTCGCTTGGCGGGACTGCAGGCGTGGCTAAGGCGCGGCCCGCAAGACGGCGACGTCCTCACGCGGTTGGCGAAAGCCGGTCAAGCCTACTATGACCCATTCACGGGCCTGCCGATGCTGGTTAACCAGCGTAAAGGCGTCATCTATAGTGTCGGCCGCGATGGGAAGGATCAGGAGGGTGATGGGGCTCGCGATGTCACTGCAATGATTCCCGGCTTCCCAACGTCAGAACCTCGACGCGTTTCCTCCTCGGCTCGATAACGCCTTCCGACCGTCGCTCTCCTGCAACCTGCGCATTCGGAATTCTTAGGTCCATCAACGAGCGAAGGTCGCTTGACAGTGCCGCGCCTATTCCAGAGAATCGGGTGTGCCGCAGGAGACCCGGGAGGGTACGGTCATGCGTCCAGGTTGGACATCGCGGTTTCGTCGAGGGGTTCGTTCTACGGGACCGATTCCCACTCAAATCGTGTCGAATGAAGAATTTATCCCCTGGCCGCGCACGCGACACCAAGCCTTGGTCGAGGAAGCGCTCGCCCGACTGAGTGGCCATGCGTCGAAGCGGCTTGGGGTGAGCCGTAGACAGTTTCTCAAGACCTCCGGAGGCATGGCGGCCGCGCTCGTCGCGATGAATTCGGTGTTCGGCAACCTGTTCGATGTGCTGCAGGCGGAACTCTTCGAATCAGCTGCATTCGCGGAGCGGCAGGGAGACCCCCAGTTCATCTTCGATGTCCAGACCCACTATGTCAGCTCCGGCTACGATCCCGCGGATGCCGAGGGGCGACGACGCGGGGCGGTGACGAAGGAGGCCTTGTTGGGTTTGCGGCGACGCGCGCGGGAGACGGGACTCAATCCGCGACTAACGGCCGATCGGGGTACACTTGACGATCTCTCCTGGCAGACCTTTGTGAAAGAAGTGTTTTTGGACAGTGAGACATCCATCGGCCTCATCAGTACGCCGCCGGGGCCGTACCCGCAGGAAGCCGTGGTGCCGCCAAAGGAGATGGCACATATCAGGGACGAGATTAACCGTCTGGCGGGCTCACAGCGCATGCTGGCGCATGGCCTGGCTACACCTCAATTAGGTGCCGCGGATCTGGAGTTTATGGCTATGCAGGCG
The DNA here is from genome assembly GCA_036376045.1 of Nitrospira sp. Lineage (GTDB taxonomy): Bacteria > Nitrospirota > Nitrospiria > Nitrospirales > Nitrospiraceae > Nitrospira_C. The sequence goes on along the minus strand of DASVBB010000151.1, from coordinate 6,785 downwards.
GAGCACCTGAAGATCGATGCCTGGAAATGCTATACCGGATCCTGTCCCCGGGGCTTTGACCATGGATGGTGGATGGACGATGAGAAGATTGCCTATCCCATGCTGGAACAAGCCCAAAAGCTCAATGTCAAGCGCCTCTGCGTGCACAAAGGCTTACCGCTTGGCCCGGTCCCGGAATACAACCATCCCAAGGATCTCATCAAGGCCGCCAAAGATTTCCCGGACATCGACTTCTTGGTGTACCACTCGGGCATGAGGAGCGCCGCGTCGATTGATGAAGCGTTCGAAAAAACCGGGGAGATTCCTTGGACGACCGAATTTTGCCGGATGAAGCAAGCGAACCCCGGCATGAAGAACATTTATATGGAGATTGGCTCGACCTTCGCGCAGCTGGTGACCACCCACCCGACAGTCTGTGCGCATTTCTTCGGTCAGATCCTTGACGCTTTCGGTGTCGATCATGTGTTGTGGGGCACAGACTCGATTTGGTACGGAACGCCACAGTGGCAAATCGAAGCGTTTCGGCGCTTCCAGATTCCGGACCCCCTGATCGAGAAACATCGGTACCACCCCCTTACACGGGAAGTGAAAGCGAAGATTTTCGGTTTGAATGCCGCCCGAGTGTTTCACGTGGATGTCGCCGCGGTCAGAAACGCCCTTCCGAAAGACGCGCTGGGTCGTCTTCGCATGAGCTATCAGGAAGAGGGGCCGGAGCCGAGTCACAGGCTGTATGGTTGGGTAGCAGGATGAGCGGGGCCTGTCACCGACCAGTCCAGGTCGGTGCCACCCGCCAAAATTATCGGCTCGGTAGTAAGGGAGAGAAAAAGGATGAAGAGTGAAATTTTGTACCCCGGTGCCTTTCCGATGGTCCGGGTCGAACTAACGGCGGGAGAAACGATCAAGGCCGAATCCGGTGCGATGGTGGCCTCTTCACCGACCATCGATGTGGAAAGCAAAATGGAAGGCGGTTTTCTCGGAGCGCTGTCGCGGAAGTTTTTGACCGGTGAGAAGTTCTTTTTTCAGACGCTTCGAGCGAGCCGTGGACCGGGCGAGGTGCTTCTTGCTCCCACCGTCCCCGGGGAAATCGTGATGATGGAACTCGACGGCGTCAATGAATACATGGTGCAGAAGGACGGCTTTCTCGCCGGTGCCGAGACGATCAAACTGGAGAGCCAGATGCAAAGCCTCAGTCGCGGCCTGCTCGGCGGCGAAGGCTTTTTCATTCTGAAGGTGAGTGGAAAGGGGACGCTTTTGCTGAACAGCTTCGGAGCCATCCACAAGATCGAGCTCAAGCCTGAACAGGAATACATCGTCGACAACAGTCATCTGGTCGCGTGGTCGGGCACCACCTCGTACAACATCGAACGTGCTGCCTCCGGCTGGGTTGCCAGCTTTACATCCGGCGAAGGATTCGTGTGCCGGTTTCGCGGTCCTGGCGTGGTCTACATCCAGAGTCGGAACCCGGGCGGGTTCGGAGCGTGGGTCCGTCAATTCATTCCCGTTTCCGAATGACTCCCAACGCCCTTTGCTTCGGCGAGGAGTTTCCTGCGACAGGCCGACCATGTCATGTGGAAGTGTCTCCAGCGGGCCTCACGGTCCGATTTCAGGACGATGCTCCGATGCTCAGCGAACGCACCTTGCCGTTTTCCGCCGTTTCGGTATCGGCCGGCGGGCTTGACCACGATCAATTAGTCGTCCGCTGGGGAGCCGTCCCCCACGTGCATACGCTCTATCTTAAAGATCCGGCCCTCATTCGTGCCGTTCGTTCCGCCGCGCCCCAGGAGTTGACGAGGCACCTCGAGGAGACGGCGACCACAGTCCGGCGCACGCGAAGTCGAAACAGGACGATCTGGACGCTGGTGCTTGTCCTCCTCGGAGGGCTGGCACTCGGTCTTTGGTTCAGCACCGACCTCCTCGTCGCATGGGCCGTCGATCGCATCCCTCCGGAGTGGGAGCAACGACTGGGCCAATCCGCCTATCAGGAATTTCTGCGCCAGCAGACGGTGATCAAAGACGGACCTTCGGTCACGGCGGTACATGAAATCAGTCAGCGGCTTCTTGAGCACATCCCCAAGCACCCTTACACCTTCGAAATCTCTGTCGTCAGGAACGACCTGGTCAATGCGTTTGCCTTGCCCGGAGGGTACGTCGTCGTGTTCACTGGATTGCTCGAGCAGGCCAAGAGTGGAGAGGAAGTGGCAGGCGTCCTGAGTCATGAATTCAATCACGTCCTCCAGCGACATGGACTGGAACGGATCGTCAAGCAGCTGGGCATCGTGGCGGTGTTGACCATCATTCTCGGTGATCAACAGGGGCTGAGCGGGGTCATGAAACAGGTTGGCACGGAGTTGCTCTCGCTCAAATTCGGCCGGGCACAGGAAACCGAGGCCGATGTGACGGGCCTGCAGCTGCTGTATCGAGCCCGCATCGATCCGGCCGGAATGATCGCGTTTTTTCAGCGGATGTCTGATCAGGAACAGGGACGGGTGGAGTGGCTGTCGAGCCACCCCATGAGCGCCGGGAGAGCCGAACGGCTCAAAAAGGAAATGGGACTGCTGCCCACCATTGTTCCGGAGCCATTTACGTTCAAATGGGAAACCGTTCAACACTCCGCCGGAGCCGCCGCGCCCGGTTGACCAGGCGCAGCACCCTCCGCATTGGAGTCATCACCGATACGCATGGGCTGTACGATCCCGCCGTCGAGCGCCATTTTGTCGGGGTCGAGGAGATTCTGCATGCCGGCGATATCGGCGGCGAAGAAGTGATTCGACGCCTGCAGCGACTGGCGCCGGTCACGGCCGTGTCCGGCAATGTGGACGACTATGAAGCCAGCGGGTTTCCCCGCCGGCTGATCCTCCAACGTGGCGGCCTCAAGATCGCGCTTTGTCATGTGCTGTATGAAAATGGAAAGATCTCCCCGGAGGCGGCTGCCTGGCTGGATCGTGAACGGCCCGCTGTCTGTGTCTTCGGGCATAGTCACCGTCCAACGCTGGCCCGGCATGGCGCCACTCTCCTGTTTAATCCCGGCTCGGCGGGCCCGAGGCGATTCTCCCTGCCGCGCGGGATTGGTATTTTGAGGGTGAAAGACGGCAAACCGACACCCACGTGGGTTCGCCTCGATGACCGTGTCGCAGGTGGCGCACCGTCGTCCAAGAAATCAGCTCGATCGAAAGGAGCCTCATGATGAACGTCAAACGGTTATGGCAAGGGATTGTATCCGGTCTGGTCGTGGTCAGCCTCATGACGGCAGGCTCTGGATGCTATGGACCGTTCAACTTGACGAGGAACGTCTACAGTTGGAACAGCGGGATCAAGGGCAGCGGCGAAGTGAATGATAAATGGATGAAGGAGATCGTCTTCTTCGGCATGATCGTCGTGCCTGTGTATATGTTTTCGGCACTGCTTGACGCCTTTATCTTCAACGCGATCCAGTTTTGGAGCGGTGACAATCCGGTCAAGTTGACGCAGGGCTCTGATGGACACATTCAAGAAGTACAACTCAGGAACCAAACCATCCACGTGACATGGTCGGAAGATCATCGTTCGGCGGCCCTGACATATCGGCGGCACGGGCAGACGGTAAGCACAGCACGCATTGTGGAAGATGGCAATGGATACAGACTCCTAGAAGGAGAGCGGACTCTCCTTGTCTCCGAACAGGGTCCGGATGGTGGAGTCAACTTTGTGGATGGCGATCATCGGTTGATCGAACGTGTCTCTTTCGAGCTTCTCTGGCAGGCATCGAACAACTTGGCGCGCCCATCATCGTAAGACAGCCAGGCACCCTCCTGGAGCGTCACGCCGGTACCGACCGGCACCTGTCACGGATAAGCCGGGACACCTGGAAATATTGCAGTCTTTTTGCACAGTTTTATTCTGATTTCCTCCGTCCAAGAACCACATTGGGGTGACCCTCTTGGGGGATTGTATTTTTCAGAGGCGTTGCCTAGGCTTACCCCCTCCAGCTGAGGTGCCTAGGATGTCTCCCAAGAGCGTGAGAGTCGGCATCCTCCTCGTGCTCTACGGGCTTACGGCTTGCACCGCTCCGACCACGTCAGAACGCGCCTCCCTCTCCGAACCTTCGGAACCGCTGGAACCCAGTCACGAGCTTCTCTCTGACGTCACACAACAGTATCCTCCCGACCTTTACCTGACCGGTATTGGAAAAGGGACTTCTGAGAGAGCGGCCATCGAGCTGGCCCGCGCCGACCTGTTAAAGAAAATCCGCACGGAAGTGAAAGTCACGTGGACTGATCTCCTCCTGGAGAAAAATGGTCGTGGAGAACTGGAAGTGTCGCGGCTGGTCGAGACGCGCGTAATGGAATTGGTGAAGGGCTTCGAAATCGTGAGCGAAGGGAGGGACGCGGGCACGGGTGACGCCTATTGCGTCGTGGCGTTGCCGAAGCGGGAGGTCGCCAAAATTCTTCAGGCTCCCCAAGGTCAAAGCGAGGTGGCCCATGCGTCTCGAGAAAGTTCTTCGATGCCAAGCGAAGGCATCTGGGTGACAGCCGAAGGAACGATATTCTTTCGGGAGGACATGACCATAGCGGAAGCGAGAGCGCGCTCTCGAGATGAGGCGCGACGGAAGGCTATTGAGCAGGCGGTTGGGGTTTTCGTCAGGGCCAGCACAGTGGTGTACAACTTTGGTCTGGCCGAGGACCTCGTCCATTCGATCGTCCGGGGTGTTGTGATTGAGGAGCAGATCCTCTCCGAGGGTCTCCGGGGAATCGACATTGGCAAGGGGGAAAAAGCACTGTTCCATGATACGACGCTCAGAGCGCTGATTCGACCGATCGCTGCCGAACGCACGAGCTTCGCGATCAAGGGCAATCTTAACAAGCCCATATTTCTCGCCAATGAAGAAATGGTGATCACTGTCGCAGCTTCCGAGGCAGCGTACATCCATATTTTTAACGTCGATCAGGATAATGCTGTCACGGTGTTGTTTCCGAACAAGTTCAGGCGTGATAATTTTTTAAACGGAACGAAGGAGTTGATCTTTCCGGACGACCAACTTCGTGAAATGGGAATTCGCCTCCGCGTCGTCCCTCCTGCAGGGACCACCAAAGCGCTTGAGAAAATCAAATTGATTGCGACGAAAAAGAACTTCGAGTTGCCACGAGGCAAGTTCGATGATGCGAGCTTCCAAACGTATCAAGGACATGACACCGGTTTGGTGACTGATCTGATGAAGGAGCTCACGAAGCTGGAAGACACGGAGTGGGCCGAGATGACCGTCTCGTATGAGGTTCTCAACAAATAGCCAGCTGAGGAGATCGCCATGATGCGGAAAAACCGGTCAGTTTCGATCCTGCTGGTTGTCTTGGCAGTCATGGGGGGGACGGTGAGCTGTAAGCGGGCGCTGCCGCCGAGCACCTTCGTGAACGAATCTCTCAAGGGGCAGCAACTGGCCCACACCAAGCACCGGCTGTTGAAACAAGGGGCCGTCGGAAACAGCACCGGGTTCACTGCCTTCTGGCTTCCCATGAGCAGGCCCACCGAGAGCGAGGCAAGGCAAGACATGGTGAACCGCCTCAATCAAGAAGGGATTAACTTGAAAGGGTTGGCCATCAGCTATGCAAACGCGACGAAGGAGCGAAGCGGGTTCAGCTTACTGGGTTTTGTCGCGACGCCGAGGATCACCCTCACGGCCGACATCATCGAAGTCCTCGAAGAACCCCGTAGCGCGGAATGGCCAATTGGGCAAGTCACCCCAGTGGATGTGGACGATGTTCCTCCGGCAGGGAGCCCCGCAAACAAGAACCGCTATGCCGTGGTGATAGGGGTTGAGCAGTACAGGAGGGATTTGCCGCGTGTGAATTTTGCTTCCCATGACGCCAGAGTCATGAAGGAATATCTGACGAAGCGATTAGGGTTTGCCGAAGAGAACGTCGTCTCGCTGGTGAATGAGCACGCCGCAAAGAGCGACCTGGAGAAGTATCTCGAATATTGGCTCCCCGAACATGTGGATCACGACAGCACTGTCTTGATCTATTACTCCGGGCATGGCGCATCAAACTTCAAGACGCATGAGGGATACCTGCTTCCCTTTGACGGCGATCCCACGTATTTGGATGGCACAGGCTATTCACTCAAACGGCTTTACGAGACGTTAGAGAAGTCACCGGCCAGGGAAGTCGTGGTCATGCTGGATTCCTGTTTTTCGGGGACAGGGGGTCGGTCGGTGATGAGCAAAGGCTTGCGGCCCGTGATCGTCTCTGTGGAAAACCCAGTTCTGGCGGGCGGGAAGACAGTGGTGTTGACCGCGAGTTCCGGTGTTCAGGCCTCCAGTACCTATAGCTCGAAGAGCCATGGGCTGCTGACGTATTTTTTGCTCAAGGGGCTTCAGGGAAGCGCCGATCAAAACAACGATGGAGCAATTGATTTGAGCGAAGTCTATACGTACGTGAAGCCGCACGTTGAAACGATTGCACGGCAAGAGTTCAACAACGAGCAGACTCCCCAATTGCTCGGCAGTGCGGCCATGCTCAACAGGCCGATCACGCTCATTGGATCGCCGCCATAGGAGAAGACCCTGTCCCGCCTCCCATCCCGTTTAAAAGCTTCCTGCTTGCTGCAGGCGAAAAACTTCAGTGAAGTCAACGCATAATCAATTATAGTGGCTTCGATCTGAAGATTTTTTCTGGGACAACCTAGGGGAATTTCCAGTATACTTCGCCTAGGTACTGCCTACTAATTCATTAGGCACAGGTTGTAGCGACAACTCTTTGCGAAGGAGGGGATTTTATGATGAAGAGGGTGCTTCTTATCTCCGTATCGGTGCT
>DASVBB010000137.1:0-10006 GCA_036376045.1 Nitrospira sp. | reverse complement strand
GACACCCGGTGCAAAATCTCTGTTGGGAGTTCCGCTTAAATACCGGAACCGGACGTACGGCTTCCTCGTCATTGGGCGCAAGGAAAGCGCGGCGTTTACGAAGAAAGAACGCGGCCTGATGGATCAGGCCAGCGACGAGGTAACGAAAGCGCTGGACCGGGACAAGCTGTTTGACATGAACGTCCTGCTGAGCCGCCCGCTCGTCAACCCAGAACCGCCACTGGCAGCCCCCCCTGCATCCATCTTCAGCCCGCCTGCGTCGCAGCTGACGCCGCAATTACAGGAACAGATTGCCGCCTTGCTGAGTGATGCGAGCCAGACGGTGACTTTTGATCGGGGCTGGGTGTGCCACTATGATCCGATCGCCGGGAGCGTGGAAGTGCTAGGTATGGCGGGGGATCTCAAGGGTGACCATAAGGACGGCAAGAAGGACATGCGGCCTGGTCATCGCCTGGCGCTGGACAGTTCCGCCGCGGGCTGGGCGATTCGCCATCGCAAGCCTCGCGTCGATCACGATCTCGCATCGACGCAAGGGCGCTTTTTGGATCATAAGCAGTTGTTCAAGGACCGGTTTCAGTCCTCCCTGGTCTTTCCGTTCTTCGTGAGAGGACAAGTCGGCGGTACCGTGACACTCGCATCCCGTGAATCGGACCGCTACCAACCGACGGATGCCAGGACCCTCGAACCCCTTATTCTCAAGCTTGCCGACCTCCTGCAGGCTCCGCCGCCGGGGCCGGCGGCTCCCCTACCCGTCACCGATGAGACCGGAGCGACTTCTGCTCCCGTGCAGCAGCCCCCCGCGCCGTTGGAGCCGATGATCAGGAAGCAAGAGCGCCAGGCCGCGATCGGAGAGTTCAGTGCATTTCTGGCCACTGAAGTGCGCGAGCCGCTGGGCTCGATCCGGGCGCAATTGGAAGAAGTCACCGGCGAAGGCGTGCTGGATTTCGATCCGCAAACCCGCGTGGAAAACGCTATGCGCGATTTGATGCGCGTGGAAGCAATTCTCAATGAAATTCTGGACTTTGCCAAGCCGCTCGAGCTCAATCGACGACTCGTTCGTATCCCAGAGGTCATCGAAAGCGCACTCACCGTTGTCGCGACCGATCTCGAAGTCACACGAATCCACGTCACAAAAGAGTATGCCCCCATCCTCGCGCCGGTGCGAGGAGACGAAGCCAAGCTGCAACAGGTGTTTCTCAGCATCTTCAAGAACGCTTGTGAAGCGATGATCCCCGGCGGGCATCTCACGATCAACGTGACACAGCATCGAGCGGGACGAGGCATCGATGATCAGATTCTGATCAAGAATGACGGCGCGCCTATCCCACCGGAAATCGTGGACAACGTCTTTGAACCGTTTTTCACGACGAAGAAGGCAGGATCCGGACTGGGACTCGCGACCGTCAAGAAAATCGTCGAGGAGCACGGGGGATCGATCGCGATCGGCAGCGCGCCTGGTGAAGGGACGACGGTGACCATCCGTCTCCCCGGAGTGAGCCGCGGACCGGCGTTCCGCCATCGCGGTCGCAGCCGCCGTCCACATCGACGTTGATCTACATTACTTCCTCCTTTTTTTCAATTAGATAGGCATCGTTTGGTGGAGGAAATGTGCATGGTTTCGCCCTTGACAGCCCTCCCCCCCTCGGTTATGATCCCGCCCACTTGATTCCTGATGATATCGGAACGCAACCTACGGCAATCTTCAGCCACCATTATTCAAAGGAGATGGGTATGAAGCTCTTAATCGGCACTGTTGCGATGGTTTCCGGTGTCTTGTTTGCGGTCTCCATGGCGTCGGCCAACCCAGCCCTGCTGCCCAAGCATGAGGGTTATCCGATGAAGAACAGCGGCAGCCCGGTGAATGGACAGCCCACGGCAAACGACCCCGGTCAGTCGGATGCCCGCGGCGAATCGACATTGACGAAGGCCGCCGGATACGACGACAAGCACGTCTCTCAGAGCCTGAAGAAATCGGACAACGAGCGGATTACGGCGAGTGAGGGAGCCGGCCGGCTTCCGAAGGTGCAGGGCCCGCAGATCCAGATTGCTCCGCCCGTCACCTCCGCCACCAAGATTACGGGTGATCGCAAGATCGAGTAGTCGTTTTACCGAAGCACTACCGACAAGGGAGCGGTCCTCACGGGCCGCTCCCTTTGTGTTTGTGCTGGATGCTTACCGGTATCGTGCGAGGTGGTTCACCAGTCGGTGAGTCGGAAGCGGTAGGGTTTGGCGGCCCACGTCCCTGCGTAACTGACGCCGATGCGCGGAAACGCGCCGACCTTCGCTCGCGGAACCCTGGCCCCCCGGTCTTCGAACCAGAGATGCTGTCGAACCGTCATATCGATGCGGTTCAACGAGCGGTCGATCGCAAAGGCGCGGCAGAGGCGTCCCGGACCGTCGATCAATTCCCCCTCGACTTCCACGGCTCTGATCAATACCGCTGCGGGAAACTCCGCCTCCTCCGTCACGACATTCAAGCAGTGATACATGCCGTAGATCATGTAGACGTATGAAATGCCCGGTGGCCCGAAGAGGACCTCCGTCCTGAGCGTCCGTCCCTTCGAGGCATGGCAGGCGAGATCGCGAGGTCCGATGTAGGCCTCGACCTCGACGATTTTCCCCACCATCGTGCTCGCACCGTTTTTCCGGACTAAATATTTACCCACAAGCGATCGCGCCACCACAAGGGTCGAGCGGTTGAAATAGGCGCGGGTGAGAATCTTTCCCATAGAGATATTTCTCATGCGGCTGCTCAAAACGACGTTGATTACACCCGCCCACCCGAGGCGCCGAGTGGCGCCTTTCCTCAAGCAAGGCCGCAGGGCAACGAAGGCCCGAGGCGTACTTTACCATGGTCGTCGCGAGGGCCTAAGTAATCAAAAGTACCAGGCGAGGCCGCCCATGACGAACCTGGGATTGCCCGGCACGAAATGGATATCGTTAACACCGGTTGGTTCATTGCGCAGACGCGATTCAAAGTAGAACGTGGCCTGTTCCCATTTGGTATCGAGTATATTCTGTATGAAGAAGAAGGCCTCCAACCGGCCGCGTGGAAGCTTGACCGGAAGCACATATCGCTCTGAGAGATCGATCGTGACCCACGAAGGGGCCTTGGCGCTCCGGTCCTCGGTCAACGGCCTGAGTCCGAGATAGGTCGCCTGGATCTGGGAACGCAGGCTTTCCGGCCACTGCAGAAGCACCGAGCCGTACGCAGTGAGTTCCGGCGCCAATGGAATCGCGTTTCCATTGGTAAACTCAGCGTGTGACCAGGTGACGCTGCCATTGATGTAGACCGGACCCCAGACTTGGCCACGCGCCGCGGCTTCAATACCCCGTCGCCGTGTGGCACCTCGGCTTTCTGTCGCCCCCTCATCCCCCACGAAAACCAATTCCGATTTCAGATCGATCGCCCACAAGGTTGTAATGAGTTCGATGCCATCGGGTCCCCACGGCTTCGAGCGAATTCCGACCTCATAGGTCTTGGCTCTCGCGAGCGGTGATGACCCGGGAGCCACGGCAGAGCGTGCATCGTTGCTATGGTAGCCCTCGCCATAATTGGCAAAGATCTCGGTCCGCAGCCAGGGCCCTAGGATTAGATTGGCCTTGGGAAGTACGATGCCCGATGTCGTCCGTCCGCCCGGCTGCTCGGCACAATTCGCGCAACGGTTCTGCACGTCGAACGAAAACATTTCCGCGCGGAGGCCCCCCGCCAATCGCATCCATGGAAGCGGCTGCACGTCGGCTTTGATATAGGGCGCGTAGGAGGCTTCCAGGATATCGCTATCCGTGGTAGTGCCGAGCGGGTTCCGCGTCACCTGCGTCCCCAATCGGGCGTGAATATCATCGACCCTGGTTTGAAAGCCGATGGTGCCGATACTCGGCACCCCGAACAACTCTGCGCGCTGCTTGTAGCCGACGTCTCCTCCATACATGACCCGGTTGTCGTATTGTTGAATGCCGTCGCCGTTCACCGGATCGTTGAGGACAAATGTGAAATTCGTAAAGAGATTGAACTTGTAGTACTGCGCATAGGCGTTCGCGAAGAATTGCCCGCCTGACAACGTATCGTAGTGGTAATTCAATCTGCCTGTCGTTCGAAGAGTCTTGCCGCCCTCGGAAGGGTCGATGGCACCGAAGCGATCCAGTGTGCCGTCGCTGACTGCCCGGAGCGGGATCTCTCCGGATGCATTCCATTGGGAATTCTGAAACGTGGCGATGAAGCTCAGTTCGTCACGGCTGGAGAGATTCGTGGTCGCCTTCCCGAGCAGATTCGCCCGGAAATATCGATTGTCGTTGAGAAACGGCCCGTTCGTGTAGTACGCCTCGCCGGCCACGAGCGTGCGAATCCTGTCTTTGGTCGGAGAGAACATGAGCAGATACCGCTGCGTGTCGAACTGTCCTCCTGCCGCTTGCACAACACCCTCCTTCACCACCTCACGGGTGCGAAAATTCACCGCTCCTGCCGTATTAAAGTCGCCGAATTCGGGAAGGTAGGCGCCTTTGTACACGTCGAGTCCTTCGACCGTTTCAGGGATGATGAAACTGAGGTCGGAGTAGCCCTGTCCATGGGCATGCGAACGGAAATTAATCGGCAAGCCGTCTGCGAAAAATGCGACATCGGTGCCATGATCGGCATCGAAGCCGCGTAGAAAATATTGATCGGCTTTTCCAGCCCCGCCTGAGTGTTCGACCGCGACAAATCCGGGGATCAGCCGCAGCACCTGGGCCGGCCGGCCCTGCGGCTGGAGGAGAATTTCCTTATCGGGAATGAACTGTTGAGACGATGACGCGACGGGTTTCTCGGCGATCACCGATACTTCCGGAACCTCAAGGATTTCCGCATCCGGGTCGTGTGCGAAGACCTGGGTCGAGGACAAGATACACAGGACAACACATGCCACCGACGGTCGCAGCCGCTGGCGAGAGATCACGTGATCCCGGCCCCCGTCGTCGTCATCGCCAGCTTGCCGTGCTTGACGCCTTTCACGCTGAGAATCGCATCCGCCACCTGCCGGATCTGGGCTCCCTTCCCCTTAACCACGAGGACCTCGAGACAATGGTCGTGATCGAGATGCACGTGCATTCCTGAGAGAATTTGACCTTGATAATCATGCTGAATGTCGGTCAGCTTGGCCGTCAAATCCCGCACATGGTGATCATAGACAAACGTGATGGTGCCGATCGTCGCTTTGTTCTCATCCCATTCCTGTCCGACCAGATTGTTTCGGATCAGATCGCGAAGGGCCTCAGATCGGTTCGTATATCTTCGCCGCTGGATGTGGCGGTCGAACTCCTTGAGCAATCGGTCGTCCAACGACACTCCGAATCTGACGAGTTTGGCCATGCGTCCCTCCCTGGTAGCACGAATTTAATTTTGATAGCACTCTCGCGCTAGCCGGTCAACCGTGTTTTCGTTTTTGGTCGGATTGGCGCGCGGTCGTCAAGCGTGACGAGGCGACGTGAATTTGGGGCAATTGCTAGCTGTCAGTTCGCACCGACTCCGCCATCATGATCAGAGTTGAAGTGAATGTGACGGTAGGATCGCAAGGAAGGAGACCACGATGGCGACAGCCAAGCAGCGAGCGGCGGCGCGCAAGAACATCAAGAAGGCCGCAACGGCCGCGACACGCAAGCGGACAATTGCGCACCTGCCCAAACGTACGAGGATGGCGTTAGGAAAGCAGGGAGCCAAGATCGCCCGCCGCAAACGGCGGGCCGCCTGACCAGACTTGGGCAGCGCGGGCGCTATTCTCCACGGACGGGGATATAGAGAATGGTCCCCTGGCGGTTAACCAACAACAGAGCGAGGTCGCTCGATTTCATCGGATCGGCGAGGCGTTGAAACGTAGAAAAATTCGGAATGGGCTGGCGATTCAATTCCAGGATGATATCGCCGGGCTGAAGTCCGGAGGATTCCGCCGAACTGCCTTCCTCGATATCGGTCACGACGACACCGCTGTTGACGGGAAGATCCATCTGGCGGGCCAGCGGGGGGGTCACGTCGTCGAATACCACACCGGACAGGGGATGCGCGCCGGAAGCCGTCGCAGCCGCCGCCTGACTTTTTTTGGCGCGATCACGCGGAGCTTCCTGAACGATCAATTCGACTTGAACGGTCTTGCTGTCCCGGACAAGATCAAGCCGATGCTTGCTGCCGATCGCGGCGGCTGCCATGAGGTTGCGCAGATGGCCGCTGTCCATGACATCGCGGCCGTCGAACCGCTCAATAACATCCCCTCGCTTCAACCCGGCCTTTTCCGCTGATCCTTTCGGCTGCAAGTCCGTGACAATCGCACCCTTCACATCGGGAAGCTTGAAGATTTTTCCCAACAGCGGCGTGACGTCCTGCGTAGAGGCGCCCAAAAATCCCCGCACGACCCGGCCGGTCTTAATGAGGCTTTGCATCGCGGTCCGCGCCATGTTGCTGGGGATGGCGAATCCGACGCCGACGCTTCCGCCGGTAGGACTGGCGATTGCCGTGTTGATGCCGACGAGTTCGCCGTTCGTATTGACGAGCGCTCCGCCGGAGTTGCCGGGATTGATCGGCGCATCGGTTTGAATGAAATCTTCGAAATCGGCGACGCCGACATCCGCCCGACCGACGGCGCTGACGATCCCAAAGGTCACCGTCCGGCTCAGTCCCAGCGGATTTCCGATCGCCAACACGAAATCCCCGACGGCCAGAATGCTGGAATCGCCCCAGGGCACGATCGGGAGGTTAGTGCTTTGAATCTTGACGACCGCTACGTCGGTTTTCGGATCGGTGGCGACGACCTTGCCCTTGAATTGCCGGCGGTCGGCCAAAATCACTTCCACATCGACGGCATCGGCCACAACGTGATTATTCGTGATGATGTAGCCGTCGGAAGACACAATGACACCGGAGCCCTGCCCGTACTGACGCCGGGCGGGCGGTTCCTTAAACAAGCCGAACGGCAGCGTTTCATCGCTGAACGCCTGATCGCGCACCATCACGGTGGAGGCAATGCTGACCACGGCAGGAATCACTTTCGACGCCGTGGCCTTGACTTGATTCTGAAGATCGTTGCCGACGACGACCGGAATCAATCGGCCGGACGCCTCGGCTGAATGTGCGAGGGAGATGGCGAGCATTCCTGCGGCAATCACTCTCACCGAAAACCGAACCGCACCTGACATAACACCCTTTCTCTCTGAACTGTGCGTGAAGATTCAAGAAACGTCGTAGCCTAGCATGGAGGCTGCGAGGACGCACTCATAAATCTACATGTCGCAGACGGAGTGCGTTGGCGATGACAGAGACGGAGCTGAAGGTCATGGCGGCACTGGCGACCATGGGACTGAGCAGCAGGCCCCAGATGGGATAGAGCGCGCCGGCTGCGATTGGCACGCCTGCCAGATTGTAGACAAACGCGAAAAAGAGATTCTGGCGGATGTTCGTCATGGTGACCCGGCTCAGCCGGATGGCACGAACCAGCGCGCGAAGGTCGCCCTTGACCAGGGTCATCCCTGCGCTTTCCATGGCGATGTCGGTACCGGTCCCCATCGCGATCCCCACATGGGCAAGCGCCAGCGCCGGCGCGTCATTGATGCCGTCACCAGCCATGGCGACCATGCGCCCTTGTGACTTGAGGTCGACAACGATGTGTCCCTTCTTCTCGGGAAGTACCCCCGCATGCACCTCCGTAATGCCGAGCTGCCTGGCGACGGCCTCCGCCGTAAGTTGATGATCACCCGTGACCATGACCATCCGTACGCCCAGTTCCTTGAGCAGCCGGACCGCCTCGGGCGTCGACGCTTTCACTGGATCCGCGACTCCGAGCAGTCCGGCCGCTTTGCCGTCAACAGCAACAAACACGGTCGTCTGACCCTCTGCTCGTAGCCGCGCGGCTTCCTCTTCTAATACAGCCAGCCCAGGATCTGTGACATGCACCTGCTCACGAAGCAACGCGGAGGTCCCGACGGCGATTGTATGTTCGTCGACCCTGCCGGTAACCCCGTAGCCCGTGATCGAACGAAAATCCTTCACCACTCCGTGCGCCAGCGCCCGCTGCTCGGCACCGGCAATGACGGCCGCGGCGACCGGGTGTTCGCTACGGCGCTCGAGGCTGGCCGCGAGCCGCAAGACTTCCGCGTCACCCCAGGGCGGTACGAAGCGAATCGACACCAGCTTGGGTTTCCCTTCCGTGAGCGTTCCCGTCTTATCGAAGACCAGCGTATCCACCTTCCCTAGCACTTCGAGAGCTTCGGCTTTTCGGATCAGCACGCCGGCCGTCGCCCCGCGTCCCGTCCCCACCATGATCGACATAGGCGTCGCCAGCCCCAAGGCGCATGGACAGGCGATGATCAGTACCGCCACCGCATTGACCAGCGCATAGGCCAGCTTGGGCTCAGGGCCCCACACCGCCCAGGCCACCGAAGTCACGATCGAGACGGCCACCACGGCCGGGACAAAGTAGCCGGCGACGCGGTCGGCGATCCGTTGGATGGGAGCCCGGCTTCGCTGAGCGTCACTGACCATCTGCACGATGCGGGCAAGCAGCGTGTCGCGTCCGACCCGCTCGGCCCGGAACAGGATGCTGCCGGCACCGTTGATCGTCCCGGCAGTCACCGGGGCGCCAGGCACCTTTTCAACCGGCAGGGATTCCCCCGTCACCATGGATTCATCGACTGCCGTCGCACCTTCCAATACGACACCGTCCACAGGAACCCGCTCGCCCGGACGGACTCGCAAGCGGTCGCCGACGCGCACCTGATCCACCGGTACATCCGTCTCTTGGCCGTTCGCCTCTACGCGTCTGGCCGTCTTCGGAGCCAGACGCAGCAGGGCTTTCATGGCAGAAGTGGTTTGGCCGCGCGCACGCAATTCCAAGACCTGTCCGAGCAACACCAGAACCGTGATGACGGCTGCGGCTTCAAAGTAGACGGCGATCGATCCGTCCTGTGCATGAAAGGAGGCCGGCAGGATGCCCGGCGCAAGGGTCGTCACTACGCTATAGAGATAGGCCGCGCCGGTTCCAAGACCGATCAGCGTGAACATGTTGGGCGCACGCTGGACGATCGAGATCCACGCGCGCTCAAAAAACGGCCAACCTCCCCAAAGGACGACTGGCGTGGCCAACAACAGTTGAATCCAGTTTTTTGCCGGGCCATTGACCATGCGAAGCGTCGGGATCATGTCGGTCATTGCGAGCATCATCACGACCAGCGCCGGGCCCAGACTGACCCACAAACGCCTCGTCATATCCACCAATTCAGGATTCGGCCCGTCCTCCAACGTCACGATTTTGGGCTCCAACGCCATACCACAGATCGGACAGGCCCCCGGTTCGGTCGCAAGAACCTCAGGATCCATCGGGCAGATGTATTCCACCTTGGAGCCCGGGGGAGCAGTGACGACTCTTGGCGCTCGCTGTGCGGACGGCGTTAGATAAAAGGTGGGATCATCACGAAACTTCGCGAGACAGCCCGGAGAGCAGAAGTAGTAGGTCTGGCTCTCATGGACGTAAGAGCCCGCGGCCGTTTCCGGCTGTACCGTCATGCCGCACACCGGATCAAGGTTCCCGCCAGCACCGGCCGGAGAATCAGGCATCATCGGGAGCGACTTCTTTTTCCCGAGAGAAATCAGACCTGGCGAGGACGGCTGCAGGACTCTTTCAGGGTCGGCTTTGAACTTTTCGAGACAGGAGGTGGCGCAGAAGTAGTAGGTGACGCCTTTATAGTCGTATTGTCCGGCCGCAGTCGCCGGATCGACGGTCATGCCGCAAATAGGATCGATCGCCATGAGAGGATGGTGAAAAGGCCTTATTAACACCCGCCGAACCCCTGGCGCGCCAAGACGCCGGGTTCTTTCTCGCGTCGCTCAGAGATTCACTCGCTGCTGTCGCTCGGGACAGGAAGCGGTTCGGCGCGAGGGTCGGACAGGCCACAAGGTAACCATTATGTGATCATCGTCAAGACCGCACTCGCATCACTCGTCACTCGTCACTTTTTCCCGTCTGCATCAAGGATGCTTTGAATCACGAGC
>DASVBB010000116.1:0-68349 GCA_036376045.1 Nitrospira sp. | reverse complement strand
ACCGCTTGCCATTCCTGTCCGCAATCCATTGGTTCAGCCGGATGCTGTTGTCACGAATCGGCCGCCGGCATTTCTTGCCTCCGTTATTTGCAGATGCGGCCATTTGATGGTATACGACCCACACACGACTAAGGATCCGGATGACCGACCAGGAACGCGTTCGCATTTTCGATTCCCAAGGCCAAGCCTACAAGCAGGCCTTTCAGATCTTTCTGGACCATACCGACCAGAAGCGGAACGCCAAGCGCTGGCTCCAGCAGGTCGTTGACGGTCTTCCGGCGCGCAAGGTCTTTATCGACGCCGGCGCCGGGAACGGCGAGGTCACCCGGACGTTCGCCGATGCCTTTCAACGCACGATCGCGATTGAGCCAAATGCTCATTTGTTGAAGCAGTTGCAGCAGGCTGTCCCTACTGCCGAAACCATCGATCAGCCCATCATGACGGCGCACCCCGACGCACAGGGCGATCTGATCCTGTGCTCCCATACGCTCTATTACATTCCGGCCGACGACTGGCTCGCGCACCTTGAGCGGCTCGTGTCATGGATGTCGCCGACCGGTGTAACCATCGTCATACTTCAACATCGCGAGAGCGGATGCATGAACATGGTTCATCATTTTTTCGGGCACCGTTTCGAACTGCGCCGGACCGCCGACCGGTTTCGCATGAAGCACGGAGACCGATACGACGTGGTGACGACCTTGGATCCTGCACATGTCGTCACGTCAGACCTGGCCCACACCTATGCGGTCGCGGAATTCATGCTCAATCTGCTGGACATCAAACACGCGCCCACCAGATGCGACGTAGAAACCTACATCCAAGCTCACTTCGGGTCTTCAGACGGGGACTACCGGATTCCAGTGCATCAGGACTTTCTACAAATCCGCGGCCGGGCAGCCACCGTATAAACGCCACGTTTTTCAACCCGCTTTTGTCAATCAGGCCGGTCCGATTCCCCGCGGGACGTCTCTACTGTTTCCCCTCAGGTGTAATTACCCAGTGCCAGGGTTCTACCTAGTTGTCCCCTTTCCGCCTAAGCGCAAGGTCCCCCATGCTAAAGCAGGAACAATTGAGCACAATTCACAGCGGTTACATGGTGGTGACCTGTCACAATTGACAGGGGGCGGCGGCTGATCCCTTGTGCAATACTCTCCTCCTGCTCACCACATGACTGGAGTCCGCTCATCGTGCAAGGCGCCAGAAGGCCAACCATCCTACGCCACCATTCTTTCCGGACTTCGTTCACACTGCATCTCACCACCCCGACGACATCTGTCTTATGCGAATGGCTCACATATGTTGGCCAGAGCATTGGCCTGACACCAACACCAAGGAGGCCGGTCATGGTGAAGAAGAGCTGCGTCAGGTAGAGAATCATCCCCAGCCGACGACGCCCAAATGTAAGAAGTGACCGTTCAAGGTGGTGCTGCGACAGGTTGAATTCGGAAGGGAGAGAGGAGAAGATGAGCATATTTCCTGAAGGACTGGAGTCAAGTCGCTGTCCTTTCGTGTACATGGAGTCTTCTGTTAGTCGGCTTTGGGCGCTGGATGCCGTCTGATGCGTCGGCTCAAGAGTTCAAGGTAGCCGAGGCCGGCACCAATATCATCGATCGGGGGAACGAAAACGTGCTCTCGATCGATGATCAAGAAATCGCAGAGCTGCAAAAGGCAGATCTTCGCTGACGAAGAAGTAAGAATGACCATGAATCTCACGTGGAACGCGATGCAAAGGCTGGCCATCTGGACTCTGCCAATCGGCGCCTCCCTGGTCCTATCTGCCTGTAAAGGAGAAGTCCAGTCCTCGCCTGCCCCGCAAGTACCGGAAATCGGGGTGATAACCGTCACACCCACTTCAGTTCCCGACGAGCCTGAGTTCATCGGCCAAGCGGAAGCCTCGCGCATTGTGGAAATCCGCTCGCAGGTGACGGGCATCATCCAGGAGCGCTATTTCCAAGAGGGAAGGGAAATCAAAAAGGGCGACCGGCTCTATCGGATCGATGAGGTGCCGTTCCGCGCCGCATTCGCCAGTGCCACGGGCCGGGTCTCTCAGTCCGAGGCGCGCGTCGTGCAGGCCAGACAAAATCTGGCTCGCGTCAAACCGTTGTTGGAAGAGCACGCCGTCAGCCAAAAGGATTACGACGATGCGGTGGCGGAACAACTGGCCGCAAAGGCGGCGCTCGACACAGCCAAGGGAGATTTGATCAAAGCCAAGTTCGATCTTGGCAATACGGTCATCGTGGCCCCGATCACCGGATTGATCGAGCGAACACGCGTGTATGAAGGTCGCTTGGTTTCCGCCCAGACCGATTTGCTGACCATCATTCACCAGATCGATCCGATGTATGTCGTCGTGAATGCGCCGGAGGCGTTTCTGCTCAAACGGCAGGAGGATATTGCAGCCGCGCGGATACAGCATCCCGGCGTCTACAAGCTGACGGGCACGCTCATTTTTCTCAATGGCAAGAGCTATCCAAATGATGGGACTCTTGATCTGATCGATGTGGGACTCCGCAGCGACACCGGGGAAAGGCCGGCACGTGTCACGTTCCCCAATAAGGACGGCATCCTCATTCCCGGTCAGTTCGTGACCGTGCGCTTTCATGGGGTCTCAAGGAGCAGCGTGATGCTGATTCCACAACGAGCCGTACTGCAAGGGCCGAAAGGCGCGATGGTGTATGTCGTCAGTGCCGACAACAAGGTCGAGATCCGGGACGTCAAGGCGAGCGTCTGGAGAGGGAACCAATGGCTGGTCGAAGAAGGTCTGGCGTCCGGGGAACAGGTGGTCGTCGATAGCCTACAGCGCATTATTCCGGATTCCACCGTGAAGCCGGTACCGGCCGACGTCGAACCCTCAGGAAGTCAGGCCCCGGAGCCGAAGAAGACCGAAGCGTCCAAATGAGCCCACGGTTTTTCATCGATCGGCCGATCTTTGCCTCAGTCCTCTCGATCGTGATCGTCGTCATCGGCCTCGTGGCGATGGTGACGTTGCCCATCGCGCAGTTCCCCCAAATCACTCCTCCTGTCGTCCAAATCGACGCCGATTACCCCGGTGCCAGCGCTGAGACCGTGGCGGATTCGGTGGCCCGCGTGATCGAACTACAGATTCCCGGCATCGACAACCTGCTCTACTACGACTCGACCAGTACCAACGACGGGCACATGACGCTCCGATTGACGTTCGAGATCAACACCAACATCGACATTGCGCAAGTCCAGGCCCAGAACCGGGAAAAACTCGCAGAGCCCCAACTGCCTCCGGAAGTCATTCGTCAAGGAGTGACGGTCAAGAAGCTCTCGACCGATCTATTGGGTGTCCTGATTTTGCAGTCGACCGATCCCAAGTACGATGCATTTTTTCTCGCCAACTATGCGACGGTCCGTCTCGTCGACGACATCAGGCGAATTCCTGGTGTCGGAGACGCGTACATCTTCGGACAACAGAACTACAGTATGCGAGTGGTCCTGGACTCCGTGCGCATGGCGCAGCTCAGCCTCACCCCCAGTGACATCGTCGCTGTCGTCCGGGAGCAGAACCGGGATTTTCCCGCCGGGTTGATCGGGCGGGAGCCCACACCGCAGGCGAATGAGCTCACCATTCCGATCATCACGCGCGGACGCCTGACGGAAGTGAAAGACTTCGAGGAAATGGTCGTCCGGGCCTTGCCCAACGGCTCCATGATCCGCTTGAAAGATGTGGCCAGGATTGAACTCGGCGCGCAATCGTACGATCTGGAAGGACGCTATCGGGGAAAGCCCACGGCCCTGCTCGTGACGTTTCTGGCGCCGGGATTCAACGCGCTCGACACGATTAAACAAATCCGCCAGCGGATGAATGAGCTCGCCAAGACCTTTCCGCCCGGCGTCTCGTACGACGTGCCGTATGACACGACGAGATTCATCGAAGTGTCGATCGAAGAAGTGGTCAAGACGCTGCGCGATGCCATGATCCTGGTCATCCTCGTCGTCTACCTCTTCCTGCAGAGCTGGCGTGCGACGCTGATCCCGGCGGTGGCGGTGCCCGTCTCGCTCATCGGGACATTTGCCGGGATGTCCGCGCTGGGATTCTCCATCAATACGCTCACGCTGTTCGGCATGATCCTGGCGATCGGCATCGTGGTGGACGACGCCATCGTCGTGGTCGAGAACGTCGAGCGTCACATCGAAGATGGGCTCTCCCCCAAGGAAGCCGCCAAAAAGGCGATGGACGAAGTGACCGGCCCGGTCATTGCCATCGTGCTGGTGCTGTGCGCGGTCTTTGTGCCGGTGGGCTTCTTAGGCGGCATTACCGGCCAGCTCTACAAGCAATTTGCGATCACCATCGCGATCTCAGTTATGATCTCCGGCTTCGTGGCGTTGACGCTGAGCCCGGCGCTGTGCGCGTTGATTCTCAAACCGCGTCATGCGGAACGAAAAGGAGTATTCGCGTACTTCAATCGATTCTTCGGGTGGGCCCAAACGCGCTATGCGGGCGCCGTTGGTCACACCATCGCACGCGCGGTTGTCTCGCTTGCCCTATTCGCCATTGTGGTGTTCATGGCGCTCGGGTTGTTCCGTGGCACCCCGTCGGGCTTTCTGCCCGACGAAGATCAAGGCTACATCATCGCGGTCGCTCAACTGCCCGACGGCGCCTCGAAAAAACGGACGCTGGCCGTGATGGATCGAGTAGAAGAATTTTTTACCTCGAATCCGGCCGTCTACGGCACGAATGCCCTGGTCGGTCAGAATTTCGTCTTCAATACCCGCGGGACCTACATGGCGACGACCTTCGTCCCGCTCAAACCCTGGGATGAACGGAAGGAGCCGCAGCAGCAGGCGAAGGCGCTGATCGCGGGGGCTTTTAAGGAATTTGGGAAATACCGCGACGCCGTCGTGTTGGCCTTCAACCCTCCGTCGATCCGCGGACTTGGTGCGACAGGCGGGTTCTCCGTTCAGATCCAGGATCCCAGTGGCGGGGATTTCAAGAAATTTGCCGCCGTGACCAAGGAGTTCGTAGCGAAGGCCAAGCAGGACCCGGCGATCGGCGGCATCAGCACCAGCTTTCGGGTGACCGCACCTCGACTGTACGCCACGATCAACCGCGATCGTGCCAAAGCCCTCGGGGTCCCGATCTCGGAAGTCTTCGATACGATGCAGGCCTACTTCGGCAATTTCTATATTAATGACTTCGTGAAATTTGGCCGGGTCTATCGGGTGCAAACCGAAGCGGAAGCCCAATATCGCTCGGCTCCGCAGGACATTTCCAAAATTTATGTCCGGGCGGTGAACGGGCAGGGCCAAGGCCATGCCATGATTCCGCTCGACACGGTGGTGAGCACCGAATCGACGAGCGGTCCCGACCCGGTCACACACTTCAATGGATTCAATACGGCCCTGGTCCTCGGTGCCTCGAGTCCTGGCGCAAGTTCCGGACAAACCCTGGACGCGCTTCAGCGGGTGGCTGAGGAGGTATTGGTGCCGCAAGGGTATCGAATCGACTGGAGCGGGATTTCCTTCCAGGAGCGCAAGGCTGGCACGCAATCGGTCCTCGCATTTGCGTTCGGTCTCCTGATGGTGTTTCTGGTTCTTGCGGCGCAGTACGAAAGTTGGACAGTACCCTTTGCGGTGATCCTGGCGGTGCCCTTCGGCGTCTTTGGCGCCTTGTCGGCCGTGTGGCTGCGCAGCATGAACAACGACATCTACTTCCAGATCGGGTTGGTTACGCTGATCGGACTCTCTGCCAAGAATGCCATCCTCATTGTCGAATTTGCCAACCAGGAATACCACGCTGGCCGCCCGTTGATCGCATCGGCGATCGACGCTGCCAGGTTGCGCTTTCGTCCCATTATCATGACCTCGATGGCCTTCATCCTCGGCGTCCTGCCGCTGGTGATCGCCACCGGTGCCGGTGCCGCCAGTCGCCGATCGATTGGCACCGGGGTGCTGGGCGGCATGCTGGCGGCGACCTTCCTCGCCATCTTTTTCGTGCCCCTGTTCTTTGTGCTGATCGGAAAAATGAAACAGCGGGCCACCGGACGGGCCGCGATCGAGGCGCCGGCAGTGCCCGCCCAGAGGCCTGTCGCAGAGAAGACCGTCTGAGCGATTGTTCCCCTGGGCGAACCGGGAGGTGAGGAATATGTCGTTCATTATTCATCACTTGCTGTTGATCGGGATGCTGTCGCTGCTGGCCTCCTGCAAATTCGGGCCCGACTATGCCCGCCCGGACATTCCCGTCTCCGACTCATTCCGCATGGCCGAAGCGCAAAAGGACATGGAGTCCCTGGCCAATGTGCCCTGGTGGGAGCTCTATCGTGATGAGGAGCTCCAACGGCTGATCCGCGTGGCACTGGAGCAAAACAAGGATCTCAAACGCGCGGTCGCGACCGTCGACGAGTTCGCGGCCCGTGTGCTCGTCGCCAAAACCGATTTTGCTCCGCAGATGAATGCAACGGTCAACGCGCCGGGTTTCGGCAACACGAGAAATGTCGCCTTCCCCGGATTCCCCAACCCGTTCAACTACTATATTCAGGGCAATCTCGCTTGGGAACTCGATATCTGGGGACGCATTCGCCGCTCCAATGAGGCGGCGCTCGGGGATTTGTTCGCGCGGGAAGAGAACCGAAGAGCGGTCATTCTCCAAATCGTGGCCGGTGTGGCCCAAGCCTATTTCGAGCTTCGGCAGTTCGATCTTCAACTCGAAATCGCCACGCGCACCTTGAAGGCCTGGGATGAGTCGGTGAAGCTTGCCAGAGCGCGATTCCGCGTGGGCTACATCAACCAACTGGATGTCGAACAGTTCGAAGCCGAGCAGGCGAACGCGTCCGCTCGCATCGCCGAATTGAAGCGACAGATGGTGCAGAAGGAAAACGAGATCAGCGTCTTGCTTGGGAGGAATCCCACTCGAATCACAAGGGGACGGGCGCTCACCGAGCAAGTGATGCCGCCGCTTGTGCCGGCTGGCCTTCCCTCGGATTTGCTGCAGCGCCGTCCAGACGTCGTCCAGGCGGAACTGCAGTTGGCAGCGGCGACGGCCAGGATCGGGCAGTCCAAGGCCGACCGATTTCCCAAGCTCAGCATCACCGGCATTCTGGGTATTGCCAGTCCCCAGTTGAACCATCTGGTGGCCAACGAAACCTTTTTCGGGGTGGCAGGGGCCAGCGTGGCCGGTCCGCTCTTCAATGCGCAGGTGTTGGGTTTTCAACAGGAGGCGTCGGAGGCCCAAACGGGCCAGGCCTTCGCGCAATACGAGCAGACGATCCTCGTCGCCTTCAGGGAAGTAGAAGATGCGTTGGTGGCGGTGACGACCGCTGTCGAACAGACGGCGGCCCAGGAAAGACAGGTCAAGGCGCTGCAGACGGCACTGCGTCTGGCGAATCTGCGCTATACCGGCGGCATTGCCAATTACTTGGACGTCCTCATTGCCCAGCGGAACCTCTTTGACGCCGAGCTCTCACTGGCCTCCACCCGCCGCCTGCACCTCGTCTCGGTCGTCCAGCTCTATAAAGCCCTGGGCGGCGGGTGGCTGCCTGCCTCGGCCGTGGAGACCGCGGAGAAGCCGAAGGTCTCCCAAACTCCTCCCTAAGCGCCCCATCGAGCGTCGGCGATGGTCTCCTGTGAGCCTCGCGAACGGTGCGAGTGTCCAAAGCTGTTCACTCCCTGATGGACCGGACCTACAGCGTCGAGAGCATTGCGAAGCAAGCTCACACATGAAGGCATCGTCAATCGTCTGTCGTATAGTCCCGTTTCGCTGACGCCGTCTTTCCCGCCTGCGATGGTACCGTAGTTGCTCTTATGTAGTTACCGAGGCGAGCGCGACCGGCAGACCCGCCTCTCGTAGCGACAGCACGATCAACCACTCCGGGCGTTGGGGGAAAGAGCCATGGCACTCTGGCGAAGACTCCGGAACTTTCGGCGATGGAAAAAATCTACGACACCGATGCTGCTGAATGCGGACACAGGTGAACTGCTTCCGCTCTCCACTTATGCCGCACCCCCGGAAGGCAAGTGGATGCTTCGTCGTCCGCTGACACTGCCTGAGAGTCCGGTCCCTCTGTACCTTGAAGCCCGTGGAATCCCTGGGAGAAAGAGGGTGAGCCGCCTCGAATCCGATGCGCCATCAGCGCAGATCGCTGCAGAGACATTAGAGGTGTCGTTACCGGCCTAGGAGGATCCGTCGATACGGGTCAAGAAGGGGGCGGTCGGGGGGCGCGCGGGCGGTACAGGCGACAAGACGGCCGACTGACTCATCCGATTCGCAGAAGTTTTTCCGGATAGAAATACTTCTCGTATCCGTCTCTGCCTTTTCTATAGTCGTTGTCCGTGGCGTACCTCAGGCGGTAATTGAATCGACACTTGTGTTCTTTTTCGTACTCGTACACGTCTTGAATGAACGAGACGATTTGTTCGAGATCTGACGTGGAGTCCCCCTTCGCCAACGTGACCGCCAGATCAGAGGGAATCTCCCCGATGACATTCACAGTTTCGGCGCCATTTTGAACCCTGGCTTCGATCAACGTGTTGTCATCCTTCTGACACAGCGCATAGCCCCGCTTTAAGGTCTCGACGGCGTCCTGGAAACCCTCTTTCGAGGGCGCCTTGGCGCCGACCATGAGTTTCACGTCGTCGACCAGCAGCGCCATCTCGCCAAGCTGTTTCTCGAGCTCGGTGTTCCTCGCCGTGGCCGCATCAAGGCTTGCCCGAAGGCTCCCGTCTTGGGTCTTTGCGTCCCCGGCGCCCTGCCGCGGTTCTTGTCCGCTGACCTCCCCCTGCTCCGTCACATAGACCAACATGGCGGCGAAGCACAGGAGGAGCGTCACTTGAACAAGCGACAAGCCGAACACCCAATCGGAACGCGATTCAGTTTCTCCCACTGGAGCGCTCCTCTGTGACCCTCTCCCTCATGAAAAACAGCACGTCCCTCATCGTGGACTCGATCGCCTTGCTCGCATCGAGACTGGAGCGAATGGCCTTCTGCACATTCATGAGCCCGTCTTTGAGCTCAGTGGACATCGACGCGGACGAGAGACCCTTCAGCTCGGCTTCGAACGCCGACAATTGCGTTGAGACCATCGCCACCGCCGATCCGAGCGAGTGCACATTATGGAGTTGACCATCCAACTCCACGCGGCTCTGTTCCAACGCCCTGGTCATCTCGGCAAATTGTTCAGTTCGTTCCTTGATCGTGACCGACAACTGATTGACCGCAGCTGCTACCTGTCGTCCGGCTTCCGACCCGCACAGGGAATCCCCGAACGCCGTGACGGTTTCAGCCGCTTGCCTCAAGCGCTGTTCCAGCCCCTGCGCCGCCTGTTCGAAGTGTTCCCCCCGCCGCCCTACTGCCTCGGCAAGTTTATCCACCTCGGCGGTGAGCATCTCCTGGGGAATGTGGATAGCCGAGACCCGGCCAAGAATCTCCCGCAGCGATGATTCAAAGCCTTCACTCGTCGCTTTGGCCATCCTGACATGCTGGTCCGCGATTTTTTCGCGCACAGCCGCCAATGACTGGACAAGGTCGTAGAGGGTACCGCCAAGGTCATTGGCTGCACGCTCCCTGAAGGCCGTCATCTCCATCGTAGCTTCGTTGATCTGTTGGGTCAGCGAGGCCATCCGATGGTCAAGCGTGTCTTGGGCATGCACGACCCGGTCGGGCAGCGTGTCCTGAAATTGGAGAATGACCAACCGCAGCAGCATCCCGCAAAACGTCGCCACCAGCGCATAGCCGAAAGTTGTCAGCACGGCGTCGGTCGTGAGCTTGGGGGCCGGCCAGATCACAAACGTCGCGATGAGGGCAAACAGCGCCCAGAGAAACCCCATATAGTAGAGAGAGTCCGCAAATTGAACGGTGTTCTTCTTTGCGAGGAAGAAGCCATACCCGGTATAGCCCGCGAGGAGCACCACGAGACCCAACATCGTCAGCGTCGGGGGCCATTGTGCGATCGTCGAGGATCCGAGCGCCACAACGCCGGCCACTGTGACGCACGACCACGCAATTCCAAGCTTGATGCGACCCAGTCCCGCAGAATCGTCGCCTGACCACTCTCTATCCTCGGGCTCCGGCGACTCTTCGATGTGCCTGTCGTAGATCATAGGGGAAACCCGAGGCATAACTCCCTCCTCGATGTCATGGTGAAGAACGCGAGCGTCAGCCCTATCTTCTGATCTAGAAAGATCGCCAATAACTGGGGATTCCCCTAGTTGAGGGGATATCCCTGCAGGAGGAATGGCACTACTTCGATCGGAGCAACCAGACGTTTTCTTTCGCGGGGCATTTTCCCTTCAAGCCTCCGGATACCTCTGTGCTGGAGAGACGCCTGACATCGAAACTGCCCGCGTAGTGGCGGTGTACTTCCTCGTCCGGAATTGAAAACGGCGGACCATCCATCGCGCGCTGGTCGTAGTCATAACAAATGAGCAGCTGAGGGGCCTTGTGCGTCAGCTCGGCCAGGTGCACGGCATAGCGGTGGCGCATGGGTTCCGGAAGGGCCACCAAGGCTGCCCTGTCATAGACCGCGTCGACCGGACCAAGCATCTTCCGGGACAAGGCAAAGATATCGCCGACGAAGATATCAAGCTGTTTTCCGCTCCACAGATCCATTTCACCGACGCGTGAAATGTCCGGTTGCTCTCCAAGATCCATGAATAATTGCTCGATGGCAACCTGACTCAGCTCAGCGCCCGCAACGCGATAGCCGTTGGACATGAGCCACGAAATATCGAGTGTCTTCCCGCACAATGGGACGAAGATCCGACGGCCCTTGGCCAACGACAGTTCGTGGAAATATTTGACCAGGAGCGGGTTGGCCTTGCTTTCATGGAACGCAATCTCATTTTTCTCCCATCGCTGGTGCCAAAAACTTGGCTCCATGAGTCACCCCCGTTAGACATTGTTGTAGCCGAAGTCATGGCGCGTCATACCGATGCGTTGCGCCCGGCCCCACCCCTGCCTCGAGACATCTATGGTAGTTTGCCGACAATGCCTCGAAATTCATCCTCGGTGAACGCTTTTACCGTCTGGGTTCGAAGGTTGCCTTGCGAACCGAGCCACAAGAGGTGCGCTGCCAGGGTCGCATCGTTCGGCACCTCGATGATGGCCAACATGTCATACGGTCCTGTGGTCAGATAAAAGGCTTTGATGTCCCCGCTCATTTCCTTCAACTTCTTCCTCCCCTCAGCGTCAAGACAAGTACCTCAATCGCAACAGGATGCACACTCGTGGCGTCCCTGGAAATTGGCCAACTACCGGCTCGACCGGCAACCGAGCCAAAACAAACCCGATGAGACCAGGCCGACGAGGGCGAAGAAGACCATCGGCTGCCATCTCCCATGGAGAAGACTGAGAGAGGCACCAGCCACGATGAAGCCCCACCCCTTGGCAAAATTGACCATGCGCGGGCGCATCGGGATCAGCGCCGGCGGTCCGGAGGTCCGGCCGACCGCGACCGACGCCAGTACCCCGAGCACAGCCGCGACGTACAACCACTCTTCCGTATCAGACATCATCGAGAAGATCAGGACGATTGCAATGGCGAAGGGGGCCCACTGGATCAATCGAAAGGAACTCGGTGCGGTGTGTTCTGTCGTAGGCATCTCGATGGCTGAGCCTGCCAGGAGTTACCGGCCGCCAGGACGGCGGCGTGCCTCCTGCTCTGCCTCATTGCTCTTGGCCGGCTCCCCGACCGCCACGGCATCCTCCGTCGCGACCAATCGCGAACCGCAGTCGCTGGCATATACCGCGGTGAATTCTGCGCCAAACAGCAGGATCTGGGAGGAATAGAAGGCCCAGAGCAGAATGATCACCAGCGGAGCGGCGCTTCCGTAGAGGGAGACGATGAGCGTCTTGCCGAGGTACAGAAGGATCACCCATTTGCCGATGGAAAAGAGGATCGCAGTGGCCGCGGCGCCGATCCAGACATCCGCCCAGGCGATCTTCGCTTTGGGCAGCAGCTTGAAGATCATCGCGAACAGGAGCGTGACGGACACAAACGAGGTCACGCTGACAATGCTCTGGTTCACGAATTCAGTCCCGGGGAGATGCGAGACGAAGGCTTTTCCTCCGGCCGTCATGATGAGCGACACCAGCAGAAGAAAGGCGGTCCCGAGGACGCCGAGTATCGACAGGAACCGATGACGCACCCGGTTCAGAATGCCGCCCTGTGCTTTCGGTTCGACTCCCCAAATCCAGTTCAAGGCGTCCTGCAGCTGGTCAAAGGCTCCGGCCAGAGCGAAGAACAGTGTGGCCACCTCCACCACCGTGGCCAGTCGACCTACGCCGTTTTTCTGCCAGTTGTCGAGCAGTTGCCCGACGGCCTGCGCGCCTTGCTCCCCGATGAGCCGTTGGATCTCCTCCAACAACAGTCCTTCCGCAACCCCTCGCCCGAGGACGACCGTCGCCAGCTCCACGACGACGAACACCAAGGGCACCACGGCAAATGCCGTATAGAAGGCCAACCCTGCGCCAAATCGCAGAGTCGGATCATCGTTCCACTTGGACACGGTCTTGCGGAGCAGTGTCCACAACGTTCGCGGGTGGAACGGACTCTCGCGTTGGCGTGAAGGCACGTACCGGCGGGGTGCCTCTGCGGGTCGGGAAGATCGCGCCATGGCGTCGGTCCTTCAGATCAGGTCGAACGTTCGGTCCGGGAACAGTCCTCTTCAGCATGCCTGAACTGACCGGGAAAGGTCTACGCTACCCTTCTTCGCCAAGGGCACGTTCGCGATGCATGCGGACCGCTTCCTGGCTTCGCTCCGGGATCAAGTGAACCGGAAGAAAGGCCGTGCCTGCAATGATCGTCGGCACGACCGCGCTGGCGATGACTGCGGCGACCAGGTAGGAGTACTGTTCCTGCGAGATCAATCCATGGGCCAATCCGAATAGCGCAGAAATCGTCCCGAATGTGAGTCCGGTCGACATCAAGAGGGTGTAATACCATCGTTCCTTCGCGTCCTGGCGGAACACCCCGATCAACGGATATAAACCGAAGATCTTGGAAGCGACTTTTCCCGCCAACAAGACAAGGAACACGATCGGTGCTCCCAACAAGGCTGGAAGGCTCACGAGCGTCCCGGCCCGGAGGAAATAAAACGGCGTGAGAAAGCCGACGGTGAGTGTGCGCATCCGCCGCATCCAGTGGGCATCCTTTGTGGCCCGTCCCGCCAGGATCATTCCGGCGAGATAGGCCGGCAAGACCGCCTCGCTACCGGCCCAGAGGGCGAGCGCGCCCAGGCCAAACAGGATCAACATAATCCATTTGGTCCGGATCGCTGCAGTGCGATGACCGTAGTGATGTGTCAGCCAGGCGGTGAGTCCCGGCAGCGCGGCAAGCGTGACTCCCGTGATCACCACGAACAGAAGGGTTTTGTACGTGAACGGAGAAAACAACAATCCCAGGGCAATGACCGTTCCGAGATCGTTAATGAAGCACGCCCCGAGAATTCCCTTGCCGAACTCCGTCTGATTGAGACCCGTCTCCAGCATGACCGCGTATACCACGGCCATGGAGGTCGTGGAGAGTGCGATGCCGGCGAGCCAACTGGCGTTTGAGTCCCAACCGAGACCGTAGTAGGCGAGCGCCGCGCAGCCGAGAAACGGGGCAAAAAACCCGACGGCGCCCACCACGTTCACTTCCACCAGCTTCGTCCTCATGACGGCGGGATCGAGCTCGGCTCCGGCCAGAAAAGTGAGCAGCACGGCGCCGGTGGTCGCCAGGAAACGAAGCCAGTCCGAGTTCGCGGCAAGCAGATCTCCGGCATTCACTGCCATGAGCGCGGCGCTGGCAGCCACGCCGACGCAAATTTCAACGAGCGCGATTGAAAGACCGATGGCGGAAGCAAGCAGTGCGGAACCGACGGCGAGAACGAGCCACAAGAACGCAATCGTAAAGGCGTGTTCCATGAAGTCCTCCCAGATAATGATGTCTACGCGGGGCTATGGCGTAGGAGTCATCAGCCACAGAACGTGGCGGTTATCCGGGGGACCCCATCCCCTGTCCACCCGGACTATACCGGCGGCGGCATGGCATTACAAGGAGGCTGCGGGAGTCCTAGGGTTGCGCTTGCCGTAGAAGAAAGTCACAATCCGTGCAAGAAGATCGATACGGCATGAGACACTCCCGCCCAACTGTCCACATCCTGTGCGTGCTCTTCGGCCTGCTGTTTCTACAGGGATGTCCGTCGAAGCCCCCGCCTGCTGGCGTCCGGTTCCCCATCGCCAGCGGTTCCCACACCAACCTGCCGGCCACCGACCAGCCGATTCTCGTTTGGGCCGATCCACCGCTGATCGAGATAGCGGTGGAATGGCTCCAGGCGCATCACTATTCGAATCTCTCGATGCCCGAGACGCATCCAGTCCGGTCCCCTCAGATTGCCCACAATTTTTCCACCCGCAAAGCGGCACTGGCCGTTGCACGGGAGATGAAGGCGCAGGTGGTCCTCTTTCTCGAGGAGGACGCCACCAAGGATGGGACGCTGCTCGAGTCGGACTGCGGCTCGCTCTTCAACGTGAATGTCGATGTACGGGGATTGTCGGCAGAGAACGGAGACTTGGCGCTGCGCGGCAATGCCCATTACCCCCACTGCGTCAATCGCAACGACAAGACACTTCGAGGCCTCGCATGTCAGGCCCTCGCCACCGCGTGGGGCTTCCGTCCATCCGGTCAACTCGATATTCCTTCGACGTTGATGTGCACGGCCGGCCAGACCGATTCGATCCCGGTCCGGTAGCTCACGGATGGGCCCTGGAAGTGAACGCATCGCTGGCGCTGTTCAGCGTGTGAAACATGAATTCAGGCCCGATGTGCGTCGCGACCCCCGCACGTTCAAGAGTGGTTCGTACGTCCCTCCGCGCGTTCGCCAGGCCGAAACGGATGCTCCGTGAGGACAACTCTTGAGTCAGTGATCCGAGCATTTCCGCTCCGGTGACATCGACCAGATTGATCGTACCGCCATCCAGAATCAACCACTGGAGGCCGGGGTGGCTCCTGACAAGCTCCAACACGCGTTTTCTAAAGTACCCCGCGTTGAAAAAGACGATCGATGCGCCGAACCGGTACACCAGTAACCCCGGTGGGCTGACCGCATCCTCATGGTCAGCCTGCGCGTGCCAGCCCTTCATTCCCGGCACACGTCCCAAAATCGCATCCGGTGGTCGGGAGTTCCGCTTGATCAGTAAGAGTAGCGCCGCCAGGACTGCCAGGAGAATCCCGTGCAGAAGGTCAAGCCAGATCACCCCCAGTGTGGTCAGCAGGGAGAGCCCGCAC
This sequence comes from Nitrospira sp., assembly GCA_036376045.1. GTDB lineage: Bacteria > Nitrospirota > Nitrospiria > Nitrospirales > Nitrospiraceae > Nitrospira_C. Next base: position 53,116 of record DASVBB010000116.1, on the reverse strand, counting down.
TCCGCCCGGTTGACCCGCCACATCTGCCGCAATCCGGCCAGGTCGAAGAGACCGATCGCGGCCACGATCAAGACCGCTCCCAGCGCTGCCACGGGAAGATAGTGCAACGGTTCCGTGAGGAAGACCAACACCCCCGTCATCATGACCGCGGCAACGATGCTGACCATCTGCGTCTTGCCCCCCATCGCATCGTTGACTGCGGTGCGAGAATCTGCTCCGGTGACGGCAAACCCTTGTGAGAGTCCCGCCGCGATTTGACAGGTCCCCAGCGCGATGAACTCCCGGTCGACGTCGATCTCATAGCGATTCCGCGCAGCGAAACTTCTCGCCGTCACCATACCGCTGCTGAAACTCACGAGGGCGACGCCTAACGCGCCGCCAAGGAGAGGCTTCAGCAGTTCGTGATCGAAGTCTGGCCAGGTTAGTTCCGGAAGTCCGCCGGGCAGGAGACCTACCACCGCCACACCGCCGGCTTCCATGCCCAGCCCGTACACCAATGACCCCGCCAGCACCATGGCCGCCAGCGGCACCGGTGCGCGCGGCCACCAGTACTTGCCGGCCAGCACGACCACAAGCGTTGTCAGGCCGATGCTCAGCGTGGGCAGATGCGTGTGAGGCAGTTTTCCGATCAACTCGATGAGCCGCGGAACGATACCGCGCGTGTGCATCGGGAACCCGAACACCTTCCCGATCTGCCCAAGAAAAATGCTGATGGCGACCCCGTTGAGATAGCCGACAAGGATCGGTTTTCCGAGAAAGTCCGCCACGAATCCGAGTTTGAACAGCCCTGCCGCGATGCATACGATGCCCGTCAACACCGCCAGGGCAACGGATATCGCACTCAACGCTTCGTGATTACCGGCGGCAAGCGGCAACACCGTGGCGGCAAAGACGGCGCAGGTCGCCGCATCGGGATTGACGATGAGTTGGCGCGACGTTCCGAAGCACGCGTAGGCGATCAACGGAAGGATAGCGGCATAGAGGCCGACAATCGGATCAAACCCGATGAGCTGCGCGTACGCGATCGCGGTCGGCACCGCCACTGCCGCAACGGACACTCCAGCGACCAGGTCATCGCGGAACCATTCCACACGATAGGGAAGGAGTTGAGACAGACCCGGTGCCCAGCGGCCAATGACGGCCTTCCAGTGCGTCTCCGGCGTGGCGGCGGTGTGGAGCATGCGTCAGCTAGATGGTCGAAGGATACCCTTACGGACTTCATAAAGCGAGCGTGGAGCTATGCTATCGACGGCGCGGCCGTAGACGTTTCCACCTTGGAGACGTACAATTCTCCGGCGATGATTCTACATATCGATCACGTGACCGTCGTGGTGCGGGATGTCGCTCAGGCGAAGAGATTCTTTGCGCTTCTTGGATTCGTCGAGGAGAAATCGGTCGTCATTTCCGGAACGATGTTCGCCCGCTACATGGGGGTAGAAGGGATCGAAGCCGAACACGTCACGCTGGTGTCGAAGCAGGCCGGTTCCCGATTCGAAATTCAACTGCTGCGCTACATCCGGCCTGAGCACCTGCCCGATGCCGATGTCGAGAACCTGGCGAAGCCCGGGTACAACCATATCTGCTTCGCGGTGACCGATTTGGATGCAGAGGTCAAGCGGTTGACCAGCCAGGGCGTGACGCTACGAAATGAGATCATGGATTTTCACGCCAGGAAGCTCGTGTTTCTTTCCGGGCCTGAAGGCATTACGGTGGAATTGGCCGAATGGCATCCTTGAAAGAGTGGTTGCCTTCCTACGGCAGACCCGACGCCGGAGCAAGAGATCCTGCGCCTGTCTTCGCACCGGGCTTGGTCGGAGCCGGCTTCAGGCCGGCAGCCACCACTATCGCTTGGTTCAGGTTGTTCTTGGCTGTTGCGAGCGCCGCCTGCTGTTTCGCAACCTCTGTCCGTTGCGCCGCCGCCACTTGGGATGCGAGCCGGGTCAGCTCGTTTTCCAGCGCATCGATTCGAGCCTGAAGCGTCTGTATCCGCTGCTCTGCGGCCTGCATCTGATTGTTCCACACCTGCAGCGCATTGGCATAGGCCGTCTTGACGGCCGGCGAGGCATCGTTAGGCGGCGGCTGGGGCTTTGTGACTCGCAGATGTTCTAATTGCGTACGGAGGACGGTGATCTCTTCATTGAGTGACGAGATCTGCGAGGCCAGGGCTTGAATGTGAGCGGCAATCGTTTGGGCGCTGTTGGGGCTAGGGATCGACGGAGCCGTCGAGGACGGAGGCAGCGGCGCTTGGGCTCTGCAATCAAGCTGGCCGGCGTCGATGCACGCGAAGATCAGAATCACCAGCCCTGCCAATCGTCGAATTCTCATGTTGCACTCCCTCGATACGATTGAATGCGATAAGGCCGGCGGAGAATATCAACTTCCGCCCCTCCGTACAACCGTCGACGCCGTCCATCGCCTCCTTGCTTCGTTTGTCCCCGCTCTGTAAATTGTCATCTCCTGCGCGGTGTCGACCTCGGCGACGGTGCAACAACCGTGGTGTTGTGGAGGCTCGCATGTCCTTCTCCAGATGGTTCACATTAGTGCTCATCGGTTGGCTCTTGGTTCCTGCACTCGACGTGGCAGCCCAACCCTCACATCCGGACGATGAGATCACCAAGCTGGCCGATGATGTGTATCTCTTCCGTCATCAATTTCATCAAGCCATTTTCCTCACGACCTCCGAAGGCGTAATCGTCACGGATCCGATCAGCGCCGAAGCGGCGACCTGGTTGAGGGCGGAAATCGCCAAACTCACGGACAAGCCCGTGCGCTATGTGGTGTACAGCCACCACCACAGCGATCACATCACCGGCGGCAAGGCGTTTGCCGATCAGGCCGTTTTCATCAGCCAGGCAGCCGCTCTGCCGTATATTGTCGACGCGGCGGACCCGACGACTCCCGTCCCTACGCTCACCTTCACGGACCGGATGTTCATCGACCTCGGCGGCAAACACGTCGAGCTGATTTACACGGGCAAAAACCATTCGGACAACAGCCTGGTCGTGCTGTTGCCGCAGCACAGGCTCCTGTTCGCCGTGGATTTTATCCCGGTCGAGACGATGGCGTACCGCACCATGCGAAGCGACTATCCCGACGACTGGATCGAATCGCTCAAGCGGGTCGAGCAATTGGAGTTCGACACGCTGGTGCCCGGCCACGGCAAGATCGGCAAAAAAGAACATGTCAGAATGTTCCGCCGCTATCTCGAAGACCTTAGAGCCGCCGTACTCGAGCAGGTCAAGAAGGGCGCCAGTCTCGACGAAACCAAGAAGGCCGTTCAGCTCCCCAAATACGAGAGTTGGAGCCGCTATGCCGACTGGTTCCCGGAAAATGTGGAAGGGATGTATCGCTACCTCACGAAGCCTCAGCGCTGAGCCACACAGACACTCGCCTGACTGAACGCTTCTATCAACCGTCAACCGTGGAACAAACGTTTACGATAGACGGCACCGGCAAAGCCTCGCGGGTGCTGGTGGAGAATCTGAACAAGGACGGGTTAGGCACATTCATGCGCAGAGCGGATAAGTAAGCACGCACATGTCACGCCTCCGCTCATTTTTTCGCCAATGGAAAGCTGATGACCAGCCCCCCCATGACGTCGCCCACCTTGAAATCCTTCTTGGGGCTGCTGGGATGCGCGTTGTGGCAGTCGACGCACGCAGCCGTCACAGCGATATCGGCATACACGGCTTCGAATACCTGTTCGGGGCTGCCGGCCACCGGATTGGAACTGGAATACGGCCTGTTGGGCCGCGCCTGAATTTCCTTGAGACCCCGCCGCTCGAATTCCGTGTCTGCCGCGTTGGCCTTGTTAATTGGCCATTGACTGATCAGGCGGTAACGGACGTTTGGCCCGGTCAATTCGGCGATCTCGCTGGTCTCCCGCACGAGTTGCACGGGTAACGGCAGCGCATGGTTCGCACGCCAATTTTCCGAGACATCCACGATGCGCTCCTGCCGAAGCCGGTTGGCAATGTGGATGGTATAAAAATGGCGATGGGCCATGATGACCGCCCGTAAATAGTCGGCAACCGTTTCGGGTGCGACGCCAACGGTCGCGCCGGAAGACTTTTCGACGGGCGAGCCGGCAGGCTTTTCGACGGCGAAAATGTTCGAGGCAGCGAGCCCAGCGATCGTGGCAATGACGGCCATCCGGGTCACGGCTTTACGGCTCATTGGACCTTCTCCTTCTTGTTGAGCGCAGGTTCCGCCACCGGCAAGGGGACGGAGTCAAAACCGTATTTCACCAACAGTTTTTGGATGCGAGGCGTCATCAGGAACGAAGAAAACTTTTCGGCGGCATCCCGTAAGGGAGCTCGACAGGTCGACGCAATGGCTAGTCCAAACTGAATGGGCACAAACGTGCCGAAGGGGTCGTCATCGCTCATGCGCACGTGCCCGCTGTTGATCGAATCCGAGCGATAGACCAATCCCACGTCGGCCTTGCCCGCGCGGATCAATTCCATGATGTCCTCGCTGTGAGCCGCGTAGACGATGTTCGGGCGGGTTTTGTACGACGGCGCAAGTTTGGTCAGCGCCCGTTCCGTCGCATCGCCCAATGAAGACGTTCGGGGATCCCCTAGGGCGATGCGCAGGCTTTTAGTGGTCAACGCATCCCGAAGAGAGCTCAGGGAGGCCTGCGAATCCGACGACATGACGAGCACCAGAGATGTCTGCGCGTAGATCCGTGGAGGACCGTTGAGCGTCAGTTTCTTTTTGTGAAGATAATCGACTTCCTCTTTGCCCGCAGACAGAAATACGTCGATGGGAGCGCCCTTTTCGATTTGGTGCAGCAGCGTTTTCGACGGCGTGTACACGATCTTGATGGGAGCGTCGTATTCCCGCTCGAACATCGGGAGGATTTCGCTGAACGCCGGCCGTAAGCTGGGCGGAGCACCGACGGTCAACAGGTCACCAGCATATGCTGGGTGCCACGTGCTGACGATCGCGAGGGCACCGGCACACGCGGCAAACACGATCTTGAGCCTCAGAATGTTCACGCTAAACCCCACCATTGTGGCCGGATGTTCCGGAGCAGGCCCCTTCCTTGTGCCTCAGCACAAGATTACAGGAAGGGTTGGCAGCCTTCAATGCTTCACGTGCAGGATGGTCGCTTGCTCGATGCTCGCCTGTCAATACTGACAGTGTTCTCCCAGAGGCTTTATACCTATACTTCTCGACAAGGTTCTGGGCGCCGGAACGCTTATCATAGAGAGGGAGAGGGTCACTCGATCTATGAGGAGGGACACCATGTGGACATTGCTCGCAGCGATAGTCGCGTTCGCCTTCACCCTGACGACTCCTTCGATCGTCGGGGCTCAAGAGGCACCCCCGGCGCAGAAATCACGGGCTGAGCAACTGGTCGATGCCTTCAACGCCGTCTTCGGCGCACACCCCGGTATGCGAGCCAATCATGCCAAGGGCGTAGTGCTGGAAGGTACGTTCACGCCCAGCGCCTCGGCGGCGTCCTTGAGCAAAGCCGCTCATCTACAAAAACGGAAGAAACCCCTTCCCGTTACCGTTCGCTTTTCTGCCGGCTCCGGCGTGCCGACCGTCCCGGACACGAACGACATGACGCGCGGGGTGGCGGTAAAATTCTCGCTTCCGGACGGCGGCAAAACGGATCTCGTCGGCCTCTCCTTCAACGGCTTCCCCGCGGCCAATGCGGAGGAGCTCAGAGATTTTCTGCTCGCGATCGCCGCCAGCGGACCCGACGCCCCCAAACCCACCGAGTTTGAAAAATTCCTGGGCGCTCATCCTGCCGCCAAGGCCTTCGTCGAGCCCAAACCGCCGCCGGTCAGCTATGGCACCCTCCCCTACTTCGGCGTCAACGCCTTCAAGTTCACCAATGCCAAGGGGGCGGTCACCCACATCCGGTACCAATTGCAACCGGTGGCCGGCGCAAGATTTCTGTCCAAGGAGCAGGTCTCGATGATGGGCGCGGACTATCTGACCGAAGAGATACGGGAACGCGTTCGTCGCGTCCCGGTGAAGTTCACGTTGCTGGCGCAGGTCGCCGAGAAAGATGACCAGGTGGACAATCCCACGATCGTCTGGCCTGAGACCCGGAAGAAGGTCGAACTGGGCACCATCACGATCACCAAAGCCGTGGCTGACAGCCAGGCCGCCGAAAAAAAGCTGCTCTTCGATCCCGGAGCGCTGGTTCCGGGAATCGAGCCGGCCGATCCGATGATTGCCGCCCGGTCAGCGGCCTATATCGTGTCGCTGTCGCGCCGCGTCCAGGGGCAATGAGGCGCGCGACGGATCATTGGGATTTGAGCGAGGCCATATCGATCGCGAAGCGGTACTTCACGTCCGACTTCAGGAGTCTATCGTAGGCCTCGTTCACCTTTTGAATCGGAATGATTTCGACATCAGCCGTGATGCTATGCGTGCCGCAGAAGTCGAGCATCTCTTGAGTCTCTTTAAGACCGCCGATCGGTGAGCCGGAAAGATTGCGCCGGCCAAAGATCAGGCTGAAGGCAGCCACCTCGAGCGGCTTTTCAGGCGCGCCGACGAGGGTGAGCGTGCCATCGCGGCGGAGAAGATCGATGTAGGCGTTGATGTCGTGATCGGCGGAGACCGCATCGAGAATGAAATCGAAGCTGCCGGTGTGTTTCTTCATCTCGTCCCTGTGTCGGGAAATGACGACTTCGTCAGCTCCCAGGCGGAGCGCGTCTTCTTTCTTGTTGGGTGACGTGGTGAAGACCACCACATGGGCCCCGAGCGCATGGGCAATCTTCACGGCCATGTGACCGAGCCCGCCGAGCCCCACCACTCCGACCTTCTTGCCTTTGGTGACCTCCCAGTGGCGCATGGGCGAATACGTCGTGATCCCGGCACAGAGGAGCGGTGCCGCGCCGGCGAGATCGAGCTTCGAGGGAACGCGCAGGACAAAACGTTCGTCTACAACGATGGCTTCCGAGTACCCGCCATAAGTGACGCCTCCGAGGTGCGTGTCCGGTGAGTTATAGGTGAGCGTCATATTCGGACAGAACTGCTCGAGGCCCGCTTGGCACTCCGTACAGGTCCGGTCGGAATCGACCAGGCAGCCGACGGCGGCGAGGTCTCCGGTCTTGAACCTTGTCACTGCCGGACCGACACTGGACACCCGCCCGACGATTTCATGCCCGGGCACGCAGGGGTAGACGGTGGGAAAGACGCTCTTCCATTCATCGCGGATGGTGTGAAGGTCGGAGTGGCAGATGCCGCAGAACAGGACGTCGATGTGAACATCACGTTCAGCGGGGTCCCGCCGCAGGATGGTGGTCGGGGCCATTGACGATGTCGGATTCGCAGCGGCATATGCCCGGGCGTTCCAAGTCCTTGCCATGACGTGTTCTCCTTCTCAACGAAGTCGACGATGATTGAGTATGTACTATCCCGCCTCTCCGATGTCGTTGTCCAGCCTGTCGAGGCGAAGCTAGGGAAGATTCGAGGTGGCGCCTTCGAGCTCGAGCAATTTGGCTTTGGTTTCGAGTCCGCCCGCAAATCCGGTCAGCTTGCCGGAGGCACCGATCACACGATGGCAGGGCACGATAATCGAGAGGGGATTTTTGCGATTGGCCAGACCCACCGCCCTTGAGGCGTTCCCATTGCCAAGCTCGACGGCCAGGCGACCGTAGCTCCGAGTCTGGCCGTATGGGATGCGTAGCAGCTGTTGCCACACCCGTTGTTGAAATACCGTCCCGCGCAGGGAGAGTGGCAGTTCGAATGCCGTTCTCTCGCCCTTGAAATATTCGGTCAGTTGCCGCTCGGCGTCACGGAGGATGGGATGAGGAAGATCTTCACGCGTCCCGTCCAGTTTGACGCGGGATGGCCCGTCGTTGGGCCAGAGCACCGCGACGAGGCTCGACTCGTCCGCCACCAGCTTGAGCCGCCCGACGGGTGAATCTATAAATCTGTGACTCAGCATAGTTATCATGCCTTTCTTCATGTGCTACATGAGTATTGTGTTGCCACAGCAATGCGGCGAAGTATCCGCGCCATGGCCGGACCACGTCGGGATCGATTTCCGGATTGGCCTCAATGAAACGCCGCAAGACCAGGTCGGTGGCTGGAAATGCATCGGCATCGCCCAGAGCCCGGAGCGCCATGTATTCAGCACTCCATGCCCCGATTCCATGAATCGTCCGGACCGCGCGTTTGAAGTCCTCAGGATTTTGCTCCCCTTCAAGCAGGAGGGTTCCGTTCAGGACACGCGAGGCGAACTCGCGGAGGGACGCGCGTTTCTGTGCGGTGATCTTCAATGCACGGAGATCAGCCTCCGCCAGCGTGCGCGGACCTGGAAAGACACGAACGCACGCGCCGGTGAGTGGATGTTGGATCTCGTCCCCGTACGTCGCGACGAGTTGACTCACCACGCGTGAGGCCTGCGACACAGAAATCACTTGGCCGAGAATCGTTCCGATTGCGGTTTCGAACGGCTCGAATCCGCGAGCCAATCGTAAGCCGGCATACGAACCTTGAAGCGACCTGAGGGCGCGCGATCGAGCAAACGTCTCCGAGATGACGGCCGGATCGGCATCCAAATCAAACATACGCCGGATGCGCTGCACTACATTCAAGAGCTGTCTGGTATCCGAGATCATGATCTCGAGAAGCAGTTCCGGCTTCCGGCCATGGGGTCTAGCCAGAAACCATCCGGTCGCCTGTGCCTCACGGAGTTGGAATACACGAGAATAGGTGTCGCGTTCGATCGTCTCGACACCGGCGATCTGATGTCTTCGATAGTAGGCAAGCAGACCCTTCCAATCGAAAGGAGGCCGGTACGAAAGGCTCAGGCGGACCATTGGTACCTGCTCGTTGGTGTTCCGTACCGATCGGAGCGCAGATGGTGCACGGTGGAACCGTTGCTTGAAGGCATCGTTGAACCGGCGCAGCGAGTGAAACCCTGCCGCAAAGCCGATCTCGGTCATCGGAAGATCCGTCTCCGTAATGAGCTTCCTGGCGAAGTTGAGTCTCATGGTGTCATGGAGTTGTTTCGGGGTATGGCCGAATTCCTCCTCGAAGAGCCGTCTCAGATGCCGCGCCGTCATACCCAGCCGGTCAGCAAATGTCTCTTCGGTGTGATGTTCCAAAGCCCCCTGCGCGATGAGCTTCAGCGCCCGCTCGACCGTGGCGCGCGTCCCGTTCCAGGCGGGAGACCCCGGAGCAGACTCCGGCCGACACCGTAAGCACGGTCGATAGCCGGCCTTCTCCGCCGCCGCCGCCGTCTTGAAAAATTCGACATTCTCACGCTTCGGACGAGCCGGGCAGATCGGACGGCAGTACACGCCCGTGGTTTTCACCGCGACGAAGAATTTGCCGTCGAAACGGGAATCCCGGGCCAGCACGGCTTGATAGAACGGATCGTGATTGTTCATTGACTGTTGAGCATCCTTGCTTGCTCCTTTGTCGCCTCTTGTGCGACGAGCCTTACTCTACGAGAAGGAGATGCTGGATGACTAGCCGGATTCGGACGCGAACGCTGTAGATGCCTCCTCCATGAATGTGCGTCCTGAAAACCCGCGCCTGGGATGGACGCAGAGAGATGCGCCTACAGTTGGGACACGATTCGTCAGCGCAAGGCTGACGTGCGGTGTATGCGAAAGAGATCACTGCGCAAAGATCGTTGCTCAACCGACGTACGTTGAGCCACGTAGACAATCTACCCAATTCACAAGTCACTTCGATTCGATTACTCTGCGCTCGGTGGATCGTTCTGCTGAATTGTTCAAATTGTCCCCGCGAGTGTATGCATTTCGCTTCCATCTCATAAACCTGATGAATTCAGCGGTATCGGCAGAATATGCATCGTTGATGCAGTCGGCTTCCTACACGACCGTCTGGGCAGAAAGAAAAATTTGCGCGTCGGCGTGTCTTTCCATGCGTTGTGTGTGAGAATATGCGGCATCAAGTTTGCTCGTTCAGTCTGTCATGAAAGTCATTTGCGCCTGGTGTGAAAATGAAGGGAAGGAGACGCTGATCGGTGAGATCAGCCTCTTTGACGTGGAACTCACCTCCCATGGGATCTGTATCGATCATGAACAGGTCTTGTTACGGCAGATCAAGGGACTCAAGATGCAAACTCCACGATTGCATCGGCCAAGACAACCTCGTATCCAACCAAGGTCGTCAACTTCCCCGGTGTTGCCAAATTGCACCACCCCCTGGCGCCGTCGGCACCAGCATCGACTGTCCGCCGCACAATTGGGCCTTCCCTTCAGTGACGATCCTGTCCATGTGGGGCTTGTCGATCAGGAATTGCAGCTCGCGACCTGATCCATGTGGCCATCGGTAGACTACGTAGATAGTAAACGAGGGGCCTTCCCAGCTTTATCCTCAGTCTAAGACGGCGTACAATAGAGTGGTTATCATCCAAGGTGCGCCCATGACGCTTGCCACTACACCGCCCGATCAGGCCGGATTCTACTGGTTCCGCTATGACGACCTCTCCTCTCGCGTGCACTTCAAGGTATTGCTCCAAGTCATCCAGATGCAGCCGCACGCGACGGAAATCGGTGGAAAATTTGTGGTCCAGTGGTTTAATCAACTCATCCCCCTAGAACAGATCCCCGAGGGCCTCTGGCGGGGGCCGGTCCGCGATTTGAGATAACGTTCCCCGCCATAGACCCCGCCGCTGCAAACACGTACAATGCGCCCGCATTGTGCCCCACAATCCCGGACGCAATTCTATGCCCTCGTGCCGTCTGATGCAGCGATGGACAGCCGTCCTCATGCTGGCCGTCACCATGACCGTCGCAGTGTGGGGGTGCTCCTCTGTGCCGAGACGCTATGTGTGGATGGCCGAGCCCGGCGTCACACTCACCATGCTGAGCGCAAACCCGCAGCCCTACGTGGGGAAAGTCATCCTGCTGGGAGGGACGATCACGGAAGAGGAAGAATACGGGCAGTATCTGTTCTTGCGCCTCACGAACCGCCCGCTCGACCAGGATTATAAACCGCATCGCCCGGCCGACATTGGGAGCGCGGAAGGCGGCTCGTACTGGGTGGCGGTTCCGAAGCAGCAGGCCCCACCCAAGTTTCGGAACTGGGCACGTGCGACGGTAGTCGGACGCGTGACCGGCCAACAGCGGTCCAAGACGGAGCCGGTGTTGATGCTCCTGTACATGCGAGGCTGGGGAGCCAGCGGGGATCATGCCGGGCTGTGGGAAAACATCGACCCGAATTATGTGCCCTCGGTGCCCGGCAGCATCGACATGAGGAATCCTTAGGCCGCCGCGACCGAGAGCGCCGCAGCAAGGTTGTGTAGTCTCACCGACCACCCCTCCCCGCCGCACCTGATCAACCACGGTGTCTTACGCCAAGGTCTCCGCCCAGGCCGCCACAGTGCGTGCGAGTTCAGTAACGACGTCGACATCCGTCCTTCCAGAGCGCTTCAAGACATGAAACGAGTGGTCGGCGCCGTTCACCACATGCAGTGTGGCGCGAGACGCAAGCTTGGCACAGACCGGACGGAGCAGCTCCAGATCGGCCAGCGCGTCGCGCGTGCCTTGGAGAAACAACATCGGCACCTGCACCCGCGCCAAGTGCTCGGCGCGTTGGATGCCGGGACGGCCTGCCGGATGTAAAGGAAAGCCAACAAACACGAATCCGCTCACAGCCGCCGTGCCGGCGTTGGCACCGGGCCGCTCACCGGCATATGCGAGCGACGTCATTCGTCCTCCGAGCGATTTGCCTCCAGCCAACAACGGGAGACCGGGAACAAGCTCCGACGCCGTGGCGACCGCTGCACGTACCGATGCGGTCATCACCTTCGGAGAGTCAGGCCTCTTCTCTCGCTGCTGCATGTAGGGAAACTGATATCTCAGCGTTGCGACGCCGCAGCCGGCGAGTTCATCAGCAATCCGCCCCATGAAGGGGTGGTGCATCCCTGCCCCCGCCCCGTGAGCGAGGACCAACAGAAACCTCGCATCATCCGGACGAAGCAGTACGGCATCAACAGGCCCAACAGACTCGGAGATCCGTATGGACAGTGTCTCTATCGGTCGGCTCATGAGGAGAGAGAGGAGTCCGCTCGTGGTGTCAGCGCAGCTGCTGGATTGAAGCATCCAGATGAGTCAACGGCTGGCCTTTCCGGCCGATCGCCGTTGCTTCGAGAGCACTTCCATACGCCGTGGCCGTACCGTACCCACGGACTTCCACGTCCATATCCCTCCGCAGCGAGGCGTGAAAGTGTTCGCCCACATCAGGGGGCAACCGAAACTGGGTGCCATCGGACAAGAGCGCGCCATTCACGATGCCCTTCAGTGGGTCGTAGAGCAGCACCTCAATAGTCCCGATCGCCATCATCTCGTTGACCGCCGGCCGTTCTTCCCTGGGAGGCATCTCAAGATCCAGCCGATAGGGCACAGTAAACGATCGGCCATCTGTCACATTGATGATCACATCGGGCCGCACCAGAGGTGAATCAGATACCCGGCGGCCATGCACCAGGACCCGATCGCCCGGCTGGATATTTTTCGTGAGATCCTCAGCCGCTCGAAGTGTGACATGCATTTGGGAGCCGTCGCGCAACAGCAATCCGTTGACGTCTCCTCGCGGGGTCAACAAATAACGATCCACAATCCCGTCCGCCACCGGCGAATGGTCCATCGATGGAGGCTCGAGCACCTTCACCGTCACGGGAGCCCCCTGCTCCTCCGGCGATGCGGGAGCACCGGCAGGAGCCGCTTCCCCGGGAATGAGGAGCAGGGAAGCGAGCAGGAAAGCTGGGAATCGTCCACATCGCATTGATCACCAGGAGGCCATGAGAGCGGTGCGCGGCCTCGTTGGTATTCTGAAAGAAATCCTTGTCGGACATCAAGACAAAAACCGTCGAAATCTGTGAGAGTAATTCTGACGCTGTTGCACCTAGTGCGCGCAATATTACCGCGTGCGGTTCGGATCAGTCGTTCGCCAGGCGATCACTGCCGCGAGGACGAGCAGGAGCGAGGCTAATACAAACGGCGCACCGGGCAAGCGCCACAACGCACCGGGTCCGATGAAATAGGCAAACACCTGAGTGAACAGCGTCGGACCGATCAAGCCGGTCACACCGTTGATGCTCGCGATCGCGCCTTGGAGCTGGCCCTGCTCCGATGCGCTCACGCGGCGGCTCATCAGCGCCTGCGTCGCCGGGCCCGACAATCCCCAAAATGCCATCACAGGGATGCCCAGGCAGAAAATCCAGCCCTCGGGCGCCGCACCGTACGTGAAAAATCCGGCCGCACCGCTGAGCGAGCCGGCGAGGAGCGTCGTGCGTTCGCCGAACCGCGCCGTGATCGGACGGATGAGCCCGCCCTGGACGATCATCGCTGCGACGCCGACACCGGCCATCATCAGGCCGACCGCCGCAGGCCCCCAGCCGTACCGATACCCCATATAAAGGACCGACGTGCTCGGGAGCACCGCATGGGCGAGGTAGCCGAGAAACGCCACCGCCGCGAGGCCGAATAGTTCATGATGCGAGCGCAGCAGCACGAGCGAACCGACCGGATTCGCCCGCCGCCAGGCAAAGGCCATCCGGCGGTGCTCCGGCAACGATTCTGGAAGCACGAAGTATCCATAGCAGGCATTCAACAGGCTGAGAGCGGCCGCACCCCAGAAGGGCCATCGCGGATCGAACGCGCCAAGCCATCCTCCCATGGCCGGCCCGAATACGAACCCCAAACCGAACACCATGCCGATTTTTCCGTACGCCGCCGCCCGCTGCTCCACCGGTGTGACGTCGGCGATGTAGGCGCCGGCGGTGCTGAAACTGGACGACGCAATGCCGGAGATTGTCCGCCCGATCACGAGCCAGATGACGTTCGGCGCCAGGGCCATCACGATGTAATCGAGCCCCAACCCCAGATTCGACAACAACACGACCGGTCTGCGTCCGAAGCGGTCGGACAAGGCACCTTGAATCGGCGAGCAGACGAATTGCATCAGTGCCCAGGCGGTACCCATCAAGCCATAGATGATGGCGGCCTGCGCGGTATCGCCGGCGAGGAATTCCTCAACGAGCTTCGGCAAGACCGGGATGATGATCCCGAACGAGAGCATGTCGAGCAGGACGGTCACAAGGATGAAGAGCACCGCCGCCTTGCGCGCCGGAACGACAGGTGTGGGAGCGCTCATGAGCGGTGTATCCTGCCCGGACCGGCCGCTCGACGGTCGTCGAAAGTCGCCATCAGGTGGCACGGAGTGATCGCAAGTAAAGATGTCATCAGAGGGACGTTCGGTTCAGGTGTCGCTGTCGGCGAGGTGACAGGCAGGTTTGGGCGTGACCGTCAGCTGGTGGCTCATGGCGGTTGGCTTTGAAATCGCTGTGCTGGACTCTAGTGAGAGACCCGGGAGAAGTCAATCAGTGCGGTGAGTGCTGAGGAGCCAACGGCGTCACCGTTGGCTCCTCAAAGCCGGAATGTCCGATGGCTATTTGGAAACGTCGAGGGTGTACTCTGACGTGCCACCCTCGGTGGAAACGGTCACGGGAACGGTGCCGGGTCGAAGATCGGGCACCGTCGCTTCCACGGTCGTCGGGCTCACATACGTCCAGGCATGTGTACTCTTAGGCCCGAACGATACACTGTGAAAACAGTGCTTGGTCCCGAAATTCTTCCCGCTGATCGTAATTTTTTGACCGGGTTTGACATGGGTGGGCGAGACCGTCGTAATCGTTGGATGGGCGCGATAATCGCACGCCATTGCGTTGACATTCTTGCCACTCGAAGGCTGAGACGATTTGGCGTCGGCCATCGATACTGAAAGCAGGATGCTCAACAGACTAACGATCCAGAGACATGTCACGCGCGACTGATGGCTCATCCGGTGTGTCATGTGTGGTCTCCTTTCCTGCCCCCTGTTTGCCAGGCGGCCGTTCCTATGGAAAGTGTAGCAGAGGTTTCCGGCTCGCCTCGTAACCACGCGAAGGGAGAGGCACTTCGCAGCACACGAGCAGATCCAGACCTACGTGTTTCTTACGGCGTCTGTACTGGCCGCGTGGTGTCTCTGATCCAAAGGCCAGGACGCCGGCGCAACCGCAACCACGGCATAGGCCCCGATCAACATCCAGAGAAAGTAACGGTGGAAGAACTGCGACGGGAAAGCAAAAGGACGATGCTCAAGAACCCGCTTGAACGGGCTTCGCTCCGGAAGACTCTCCTGGGGTATTTATGCTGTAATAGAGGGCGTCATGAACGCATTAGAACACAAGGTCCCTCCCCCGGCGGTTGCTCTGGTCCTTGGTGCGCTCATGTGGCTGATTTCAAGATACGAACCGACCTTGACCTTGGACATGCCATGGCGCACCGCCGTCGCAATCATGTTGTTCAGTGCAGGCGCTGCGGTCTCTCTCGCTGGCCTGTTGGAGTTTCGCCGGGCGAAAACCACAATCAATCCGCTTTCCCCTGAAGCAGCGACCGCCATGGTCACCTCCGGTATCTACCGCGTCAGCCGCAATCCCATGTACCTCGGCTTGCTGCTCGCGCTCTTCGCATGGGCCGTGTGGCTCAGCCATCTCTTGGTCTTTGCTCTGCCGCCCCTCTTCGTGCTGTACATCAACCGATTCCAGATCGTCCCGGAAGAGCGCGCGCTCTCAATGAAGTTCGGCGGACAGTTCAGCGCCTATATCCGTACAGTCCGCCGATGGTTGTGAGGATTCAGTATTCGACTGCGACATCGTAGAGCGCCGGGACCATCTCGACCTCCAACTGCTTCAACTTGGCCTTCATCGGCGTCACGCTCTTCTCATAGGCCGTCCAATAGACTTCTTCGTTTTCCCACAGCGCGATATTGATGAAATTGTACCGGCTCTCGGATCGGATGCTCCGGTGGAACTTTCCACTGATGAACCCTTGCTGCGACGTGATACTCGTCTTCACGTCCTGCCACCACTTGACGAAATCATCCTCTCTGCCTTTGGGGACTGAAAACACGTTGATGAGTGTGACGGCCATCGATGCACCTCCATTTCCCGACCCGAACGGCCGGGCCACCAGGCTCTCGCGACGGGGTCCTCATATCGCAACGCCACCGCCCGCCTGGATCGTATCGCCGGTAATCCACCCGCCATCGTCACTCACGATGAACGCGACTACTTTGGCGATGTCCGCCGGAGTCCCGAGCCGCCCGAGCGGGGATGCCTCAATACCGGTGGTTCTGAATTGCGGGTCACTGAGCATGTCCGTCTCCGTGTAACCGGGAGAGACCGTATTCACCGTAATGTGCTTGGGTCCCAGTTCCTTCGCTGCCACCTTGGTAAAGAATTCGAGCGCCGACTTGCTGCCGCCGTACGCGCTGATTCCCGGGAACGCCCGCTTCGTTCCGCCCGTCGAGATATTGACGATGCGGCCGCCTTCCGCCATATGCTTGGCCGCTTCCTGCAAGGCAAAGAACTGCCCCTTCGCGTTGACGGCAAACATCTGATCGTACTCTTCTTCGGTGGTCTCGAGGATTGGCTTGGCCCAGAAGATGCCTGCATTGTTCACCAGAATATCCAGACGCCCGTAGACCTTCTTCGTCTCCTGGAACAAACGCTTGATGTCCTCGACCTTGCTCACGTCCGCCTGCACGGCCATCGCGTTCCCTCCCTGCCCCTTGATACCGGAAACGACCTTCTCTGCTACACCGGCACTTTTGGTGTAATTCACCACGATTGTCGCCCCGTCCTTCGCCAGCCGCTCGGCAATCCCGCGTCCGATTCCACGCGATGCGCCCGTGACCACTGCAACTTTTCCCTTGAGCGATGACATGGTGCCCTCCTCTCCTTCGTGACCTTTGGCGACTGCAACGTCCCTCTGTACGATTGCCATAACGCACGGACTGTTCCCGCGCCACACCTCGGCTGACTGTCTCGCCAAACACTTGAGAAATTTGGGAAATCGTATCGCAGGGTCGGCAGACGAATGCCGTGTTAATCCACGTGACGACGAAGACGATGCCGTCATCTCGGCAGGTGCCGAACCTTCGGCTCTGGATCGTGATCACTGAAAGATCGGTGGCTCAGTGAGATGATGGCAGTCATCACTCGGGGGTCCCCCTGTCGAAACGGAACCGAATCGGGGGTAAGCTAATAGCCAGAAGTGGGTCGCTGTCCCATATGCTGAAACACCTGCGAATGGAGCACATACTGCGAGCCGCGTTCGCCATCATTCTCGTCGTGCCCTGCAGTTGGAGCATGGCCGCGGAGCCATCTTCACCCCTCACGGACACGAACAAACCACGACAGTACGATGAATTCAAACCACTGTCGGGGCTCGATAACACCCCGAAAGGAGGAACGCTTCCCGGAGGCACTTTGCCAGGCGGTACCGTCCCTGGAGGAACACTTCCGGGTGGCACCCTGCCTGGCGGCTCGCTCCCTGGAGGCACCTTGCCGGGCGGAACGCTGCCTGGCGGCACGCTTCCCGGAGGCTCACTTCCGGGGGGCACGGTGCCCGGTGGAACGCTGCCTGGAGGCACGCTCGCCGGCGGGCCGCTCTAACCCATGGTCCTATCCGGCAACGAAGGGAGCGAAGTATGAAGCAACTGCTGATCGCCGCATCAATCATTTTGGCCATTGCGGCTCCAACCTGGTCGGAAGACGACCAGTCCCAGCAATCACGGAAGGGATCGGTACGCGTCGATGATTTGCCGAAACCTATCCCCGAACTCTTACAGAAAATCCAGCAACTCAGCAGCAAGATCGAGCCGGAAATTTCGCGGTTAGGCAGCACGCTCGGACACGAACTCAAAGTGACCGTCAAGAAGCTCTGTGATGAACTGCAGTGCCAGGACCGCTCTGAATCGAAATAGGTACGACACCGCTTGACTTCCCTGGGACACACCATCACCTACGCCCGTCCATAACGCGCGGTTCAGTCTCGAACATCGACGCCAATTTGCCGCTCGGACCCCATGCGTAATGCGTCGGGCGGCGGTTGACGACTACCCGCGGCTTGCTAAGCTTGATTGAGCGATTCTGGATAGTCTCGTCCGGAGGTCACCATGCTCAACCAACGATATATGCAGGCGCTCATTGCAGTCGCACTCTTGCTCGGTGGATGCGGAGGCGGAGGAACGATCTTCGCTTTGAAAGATCCCGGCTACGCCGTGAAGCCCACGTCCGTCACCGTCATTACCGGTGGATCTGAAGAATCAGACCTGAAATTGGCCGAATATCTCACGCAGGAACTGAGAGAGCGGACCCAGCTCAAAGTGATCGATCAGGAAGAAGTCAGCAAAGCGATCCCCAGCTATCCGATCGCGGTCAAGACGGTCGAAGAACGGAACGGGGAAGTCGAATGGGTGGATCCTGCCGAACAACCACGGCTCCAAAAGATCCAGGCCAAACTGAAAACGAACTATGTGTTCGTGGTGTGGAGCAAGCGGTTGAAGCAGACGTCCTACTGCTCAAGCCGAGGCGGATGCTCCAATACATATTCCGCCGACGTCTATGGAAACATGCTTGAATATCCGAGCGGACAGATCGTATCGCACACCGCCTTCAACCGACGAAACAGCGACAGCGTCCTCGCCCTCTTCCGGTCCAAGGGGTACTACGTCGACGAGCTCCTGAAGAAATCTGCGGAAGACATCGTGGACGAGTTCATCAAGATTACCAATACCGGCAAGGGCAAATAGGAGAGACACTCCAGTGCGAAATGCATGCAGCATGCGACTTTGGACCGCGATCGGGCTCGGGCTTGTCGTCAGCGGCTGCGCTACCTTCCATTTGACACAAGAGCCGTTTCAGCCGAAAGGCCAGAAACTGGCCGTCATCTCTGGAATGACCAATGCCAGTTCGCTGAGCCTGGCCGAAGCCCTCGGGGACGAACTGGGCAAGGCCAGCCGGTTTCAGGTGCTCTCGCAGAAACAAGTCGCTCAGTCCATTCCCAATTATCCGCAGCTGGTCAAGGGCCCCTACAAATCGGCCTACTTTGAAATCGACGTCGATTACGCGAAAACGGACCTGGCGCGCGTGAAAGACCTGCAGCAACACCTCGGCGTGGATTATCTCTATGTGCTCTGGGCGCCGGCCACCGTCTCCCGCGGCGGCTCGAGTCTGTTTTTTAAGAATTACCCCGTCACGCAAATCGTCGCCCAGCTCTTCGAGTCCCCCGGCGGCAAGGAAGTCGGACGGAGCCAGTATGCGGTCCGCGTCGACGATCAGACCCATCAAGTGTTGTCGGAAGATATGCGCCGCGTGGCGCTGGAACTCGCCGAGAAGACCCACACTTTGAAGTAGCCTGCCGCGTTCACCACACCTCCGGGCGGTACTTCCTCTCTTCGAGACCGTGCTCCAGCGCTCGTCAGAGCCCCCATCATTTGCCGATACCTCCGGGGAAACAGAAGCTGCGTCACGGCCAGACAGTCGAGGCCGAACGGGAGATAGCCGGCGTATCCGAGCAGCGGCATCTCAAACAATTTGAAGCGATGCACGGAGGGAATGGCGTATTCCCAGTGAACCAAGCTCTTCCAATTCCACATTTCCCAACAGAGACCGCAGACCAGTGCTGCGACCGCTGCGAGCCACAGTGACGACCAGTCGCCCTGTTCGGTCCGTGAGAAAATTGTTTCCCGACCCGCGAGCATTTGCATGGCCGTGATCAAGAGCAACGGCGCCACCCAGACGAGGGGGAACAACAGGCCTGGGAAGATGCCGATCCCAGCCAATCCCGCCGTCGCGACAATCAACACACCCCAGCCTGCGCGATGTCGATTGGACAAGCGCACCGGAGGAAGCTGTTCCAAACCTGCTGTCATGGCAGGTATCGATGCGAGCAGTTCCATGGTGCTCAGCACGGAGGGCAGCACCGTCGAAAAGGAGATCGTTGCGTGCAGCCCGTATTCCAAGGGTGTCAGAGTTTGTGGCCCGACGTAATACCAGTTCTGCACGAAGCGGTTCAGGTATTCAAAACACCACCAAAACGCTGCGCTGGCAGGGAACAAGGCGAGAAAGAAGCGTGGCCGGTCCAGCATCATACAGGATCCCGTGCGGCGGAACGTCCAGCCATTGATCATCAGGAGGTAGCCCACCCATAACGGAGTGAAGGTATGGGTCTGGAAGGTCGCGAACCAGGGAAAGCGATTCCAGGCCAGCACCCAGGAACACACGGTCAGCGTCGCACCCAGCCATCCCCACCAGGGAAAGGCTCTGGTGGTATTGGTCGCCCCACGTTCGGGAACGCGCGACGTGGCCACGAGCAGAACCACGGGGCCCAGAGTCACGACAACCAAAACAGAGAGACCGAGAAACATCGGCCATGAGAATGGTGCCTGCTGGACGAAACGGGTCTGCGGCGGAAATTCCAGATAGGGATGAACCGGCTGCCCGGCGAGAAGCACGCCGACGAGCGGCAGACCGATCAGAAAAGACAGTGTCAACACTATCGCGATCATGAGCGTCTCAGTGCGATACCTGATTCTGAGTATGGTCCTTGACGAAAGCCTTGGCAATCTCGCTCCGCGAGATGGCGCTGAGAGTGTTCCACAGCGTGATCTGGTATCGTAGTGATGCGGCAGCGTGCAGGCGGGAGAGGAAACACATTGGACATTTTGTCACACGGTCTCTGGGGAGCGATTGCGTTCGGGCGAAGAAATCGACCGAGCTTTTGGCTGGCTTTCGTCATTGGCCTGGCGCCGGACCTGCTGTCGTTCGGGATATTGTATGGAGCGGTGGCGCTCGGCATGTCCGACAGACCGGATTTCAGTCACGGCACACCCCCGGAGTCCACGATCCCGCATTATGTCCATCAGCTCTACAATGTCACGCATAGCTTCGTCGTGTTCCTGCTCGTATTCCTGCTGGTCTGGCGTCTCCTCGGGCGGCCGGTCTGGGAACTGGCAGCCTGGGGGCTCCACGTGCTCGTGGATGTACCGACCCATTCCTCCGCATTCTTTCCAACGCCCGTCCTCTGGCCAATCGTCGATTGGAAATTTAGCGGCTGGCAATGGATGGCGCCTGCCATCCTGATCCCCAATTATGTGCTTTTGGGCTTGTTCTACATGTGGTTTACGTTCCGCTCCGCCGGAAACAGGAAGCACGCCGGACCCCAGAGGCTGCAATAGCGTGTTCCGCGCGGATGCCTGGGGAAATACCGAGGTGCGGAAGAGACCCGGAGAATAGGACAATCTCCACCACTCAACCATCTCAACCATTCAAGCCCGAGCCAAGGCCACCATGTCGACATCGTTTTCTTCCGGCATCGCTCTTCCGGAGACCGAGCGAGTCCAGCGTCATCGTGATCAGGATCTCGATGCGCGCAACATCGGACGGACCGAATTCGACGCCGGCTCTTTCGCAGCAGACCCTCGATTGATCGACATGAGGCTCGACGACTTGGATCGCGAATGGGATATGGAACGTGCGCTCGAGGCGAATGCCGCAGCCGCATCCCTGATCAGCCTCATCCTCGGGCGTCTCATCAACCGGCGCTGGTATTTCCTCTCCACCGCAGTGGCCACGTTGCTGCTTCAGCACGCTGTGCGAGGGTGGTGTCCGCCAGTCGGGCTGTTCCGTCGTTTGGGCGTGCGGACGCAACGGGAAATCGACGCAGAACGGCAGGCGCTCAAGCTCATGCGCGGCGATGTCTCCGCACTCCGCCGCTGAAGCGAGTCACGACCACTCGATAAACCCCTCGATTCTTTTCAGCTAGGGATAGATCCCACCCGCCACTCAACGTACAATAGCGCCCGTCAGAGTCTGCCTCAGACGATCCGATGGCGAGGGAGGGATAGCGTCTATGACCGTGACGTATACGATCACAGTTCTCTTGGACGTAAACCGCACACAGGATGTCGATGACCGCGCGGAAAGCCGGTCCTATATCATTGCCGACCATGATTCCGGCAGCGCGATTATCATCGATGCGATTCTCGACAATGTCGAGCGGGACATCACCATTCTGAAAGAATTGAACCTTACCCTCATGTACGCGATGGAAACGCACATTCACGCCGATCATATCACCGGCGCATCGTTGATCAAGGACCGGACCGCTGCGCGCATCATCTATGGCGGCGGCGCTGAAGGAACGGTGACCGGAGCAGACGCATTTCTCTCCGACGGACAGGAACTGCACTTCGGCAAGACGGTGCTGCGAGCGATGGCGACACCGGGTCATACCGCGGGATGCACCAGCTACCTCCTCCCCGGTGCTGTCTTCACGGGAGATGCGCTGTTTATCCGCGGCAACGGGAGAACTGACTTGCAGGGCGGATCATCCGAGCAGCTGTTCGACTCTGTCCGGACGAAGTTGTTTGCCTGCCCGGACGACACCATCATCTACCCTGGCCATGATTATCATGGACGGATCTCTTCGACCATCGGCGAAGAGAAACGGTTCAATGACCGGCTGAATCTTTCGATCGACAAACCTACTTTCATCGCGATGATGAACAAGCGACACTCCCCGCCTCCGGCACAGATGGACGTCGCGATACCGGCCAACATGCGCGCCGGCCGTCTGCCTGAACGTGCCTCCGGACGGTAGTACAGGCCGCATCATGCGGCTGGGGTTCCCGGATATGGGTTGAGGTGTCCGCTTCAGGCGGTGCCGCAAGGAGCAACCGCAGACTCGCCGGCAGGATCAGCGAAATGACCGGTGAAGGTGCAGAATCGCACGGGACAAGGCCTGGTCCAGTGCCGCATGCATGGCGGGGCGCAATTCGTTATCGGTCGCGTAATCGCCCCATTCGCCGGAGGCCGGGACCGGAGTAGCACTCACCACGTCGTGGTAGAACACTTCGCCGCTTTCCAGGGAAATGATCTTGCTCGAGACGACGAAGGGCGGCATCTTCCCATACATGCGCGCCAGCATCCGCTCCCTCCACGTAGGCCCTTCGATGCGGAAGACGACCATGCTGTCGGCGCCGAGCCATTTCCCAACTCGCACCGCACTGTCGTCGGCCACTCTCCCTGAAAGCTGGAAGCGCTGCTCCTCCGCGAGCTGATCCAAGTTGTGCCGATCAACGATTTTGATCCAGGACCGTTGCCGCTTGAGCTGAAAGGTGGCTTCTTCGAGTCGACTGTAGGCGTACGCGACATCCTGTTCGCCGGTCCGGGGATACCATACCGCCAGGCGACGCACGTGCTGGGGCACGGCCATATCCGGAAGCGAACGCTCCAACTCGACTGATGATGGATCAACCGCAATTGGAGTCGGAGGCCGGCACCCCGTCTGGAGCGACAGACCGGTCACGAGGGCAGCGGCAAACACCACGGCCTTGGCATTCCGGGAACAGCGCATACGGCCATGCTACGCACACACTGGAGATCCGGCTATCCTACAGAAGGATGGCGGGATGACCCCTTGGTTCAACGGGAGCGATCGAAAGCCGGAACGCTATCGGGAGGAGGACTGAAGCCGGCGCACTGGTAGTTTTCCAGTATTATCGCCGAACTATGAGCAGGGTGTCTCGAGGGCCGAGCATTGAATTTCCCTTAGGAGGGTGCCGCTAGTGGGACGGCATGATTTCGAGCTGCCTGCGCGAGGTCCCGATGGGTATCAGGGAGAACCTCTTTCGAGGACTGGAAAGCCTCGGGTTCGGTCAGAGGTTCTCCCGTGATCCACATCGTGGACGAGTCTTCTGGTTCGTCAGGCCGTGCCATGCGGGGTCACGAGTTCGCTGACCGTGAGACGCTTGCGACCCACTGCGCGCAGTGAGCGGCTGTTTGCCAGCGCATGCACACGGGAAGGAACCGTCGCCATCCGTTCATAGACCGCTAGATAATCCTGTACCATCCGCTCCACGGTGAAACGGCTCTGGAAGGCCTCGCGACAGTGCCGCCGGTTAATGAGCGGCAACTGGTCGATCTTCGCCACCATTTCTGCCATGCTCTCGCAGACAAAGCCTGTGACGCCGTCATCGATAATCTCGGGGATTGAACCTCGACGATACGCAAAGACCGGCGTACCGCAGGCCAGCGCCTCGATCAACACAATGCCGAATGGTTCAGGCCAGTCGTAGGTGCACAGGACAGCAGCGGCGTTGCCGAGAAAATCACACTTCTCGGCATCATTGATTTCACCCACATACTCAATCAATGGATGATTCAACAACGGTACGATCTGCGTTTCAAAATACTCGCGGTCGACGGGATCGACTTTCGCGGCAAGTCGCAGCGGGACGCCGACCCGCTTGGCGATCTCGATTGCATGATCAGGACGCTTTTCCGGGCAAATTCGCCCAAGATAAGCGAAATACTTTCCAGGAGTCGGGTGATAGTTATACAGATCCGGCAATCCGTGGTACACGGTCGCCTGCCAGTTGGCATTGGGCAAGGGAAGACGTTGAGCGTTTGAGATGGACACAAGCTGCATGTCGGCATATTCACGAAACATCGGCACGAGTTCCGGAAGGTCCAAGCGGCCATGTAAGGTCGTTAAGACCGGTCTGGGGCAGCGCCGGCTCATGGGAAAACTCAGAAAATCGAGATGCGAGTGAATAATGTCGAATTCATCGGCCTCCGCCCCCAGGGCCTGTTCCTGCATGAGGATGAGCGGCGCGTCACGATTGACGGGACCCGTGTTGAGCCGGAGCGCATGGGGACACGGTGGCTTCAAGCGGGCGGCAGTCTGCGAATCGCCGCTGGCATAGAGCGTCACCTCATGACCCTGACGGACGAGTTCCTCAGTCAGATACGACACCACCCGCTCGGTACCTCCATAGAGCCGCGGTGGCACGCTTTCCCAGAGAGGCGCAATTTGGGCAATTTTCATGTCGACCGTCCTTTCGAATCAAAATAATAACTGCGTTCTTCGTTGTCGCGTACGTACAAAGACTAGCTGCCTGAGGAAATTTGCACGCGACATGCCACCGATAATGCCGCGCAACACCTTGCACTTTAAGGGGTTGCAGCACACCTAGAGGTTTCGCTAGCTGTCCCAGCCTTCGATTTGTAGGTGAAAAACACCACAGCCCTTACACTCCCTGAAGGTCAGGAGAAGCTTTTGCCTGATCTGGGGGACGTTCCCAGGATGATACGCCCGCTCCTGAACGTAGAGTCAATAGGAAGGAGGTGTCTTATGCGAACTTCAACGCTCGTGATCCTCACAGCGGTAATGGCCCTGCAGCTGACGGCGGCCGGCTGCGCGAAAAACGCGTCTGAACGACGTATGGCATCACCCACGATGAGTGAACGCATTTCGAAAGAATCCGTGAAGGGCCGCGTCAATGACATCGGTGCCAAATACGTGTCGATTCGCGATGATCGCGGAGAGTCCAGACGTGTTCGCGTGGACGACAACACAAAGATGGACCAAGTGACCGTCGGCGATCAGGTGAAGGCCTATGTATCGGAGGATGGGTATGCGTCGACCATCCAGCGGGTCGTCGATTAACGGCATGTCATGGATCGACCGCATGCGTCATGGTCTAGTCTGCGGGATACTGCTGATTGCAGCGGGCTGCGCGAAGGCTGAGTTTGTTCCGGAGATCTCTCTCCCCGAAGTCCGTCCTATTATTGACGCCATAGCGGAGTTTCACGATATCTACCCGGCGCCTGCGCTGATTTCCGGCAAGGAAAGCTTTGGCCTCACCGGTCCAGAAGCGAAGCCTGTTCCGCCCAGACAACTGGCGCTTCAAGTGCGGAATGAGCTGTTGGAGGCCTTCGACCAGGCCGGTGTGTTTTCGAAAATCACCTCTTTCGACCGGGAGCCCGATCTCATTCTCACAGGACGGATCAACGCGCTGTATGAGCACTACCGTCCGCGGCTATGGACCCGAGTGCCGTTGCCCTATGCCGGAAAAATCGCCGTCGACCTCCTGGACTGGAAAACCCATGCCACGAATGGCACAGCGGATGTCACACTGTTTCTCTTAACGAGAGAAGGGCAGTTGATCGGTACGTACCACGGATCTTCCTCGTTCGACGAAAACTTCAATCCGACCGGCGAGGTTGCCCCGGGGGCGCGCCTCAACCGTGCGCTGACCGACGCGGTACAGCAGATCCAGAATAAGATGCTCCATGACGCACAACTGAGGACGGTCGCCTCACGGTAACCGGTGCTTCTTCACGGACGGTCACAGACAAAGCGCCGTTCTCCTCCGAGCAGCGCAGCGTCCATGTTACAGCGATGAAAAGACGATACGATCACATTGATCTTCGTGTGCAGAGTCTGGCCGACGTGCGGCGCTTCTATGAGATCCTCCTGCCTGCGTTGGGCTTTACCCGCCGCGTCGAGATTGACGGCTGGTTGTCGTTCGAAGCGGATGGGCCGGATAGTATCACGGAATTTTTCGGGATCACCGAAGCCACCCTGCATCAAGCCAATGCTTGCCGGATTGCGTTTTGGGCAGAGGACACTGCGGAGGTGGACCGGCTGGCCGAGACGGCCCGGCGGGCGGGAGCGCGGAAGATGGAAGGCCCCGGTTACGATGAAGGACCAGGTTACTATGCAGTGTTCTTCGAGGATCCCAGCGGAAATTGTCTGGAGATTTGCCATCGCATCGATCGCGCGAAGTGAACGTCTTCTCAGCCGTGGTCTCTCCTAGCGGCACGACCCTTCATTTCCACAAAAAAGCGGACAATCTGTCTGTGAACATTCGCCAGCTCGCGAGAGCGTTCCTGAGGAACTATCGCTATGCACTGGATGATACGACGGACGACCGATGGCACAATCCAACGATATTGTACGCGGGCATTGATCGAACTGCTGCATGACAATCGTCAACTCGAGACGGTGGAACAGATGTTCATCGAAAACCATCTCGCGCTCCTCCGTACTGCCTACGACGGCTGGAAGCGTCGAAGCGCCGGTCCTGAACGCCTTTTCTACGGCATTTCGCAAGAAGGAAAAAAAAGTGTGCGACTTGGGGTTCTTCCTAGGCAGCCTTCGCAGCGGAAGACCTATATAAAAGACTATAGGGACTGTCCTAGGACGTGACGGCCTACGCACTTATTTACACAATCGTAGGGAGAAGATCGTTATGCTCGTCTCCGTCGATGGCAACCAAGGCACACGCAGCGGCGATTTCGTCTCATCCGAACAATCGCCAGAGCGACCTTCAGCCGTGAAAAGGCCCATCTCGCAATACCGCATCCTGCTGGTCGACGATGATCGAGAGACCCGCCAGTTGCTCCAGGACATTCTCGAGAAGTATGCGGATGTGACCGTCATCGGGCAGGCCGGGGACGGCCAGGAAGCAGTGACCATGGCGATTGAGCACAAACCCGACGTCATCTTGATGGATGTCGCGCTCCCCTATCTCGATGGGATCGAAGCCACCCAGTGCATCAAGAAGGTCTGCCCTGAGACGGTCGTCATCTGCCTCACAGGACATTTTTCACCGCCCAAGTACAGCGCAATGAGAACTGCCGGGGCGGCTGCCTTTGTCTGCAAGAATCAAGTGCTGGCGATTCACGAAACGATCATGTATGCCGTTGGACAATGGACCACCTGGGAATAGCGCACGTCCCGGCGTGCGCAGGGCGGGTGGGTGAAATTGAAATCCGCTCCTAGCCTCGCATCCCCAACTCGAAGAACAATCCGCGATTGATGTCGCCGATGCTGAGCATGCCGACGAGTGTCTGTTGGTCGACGACAGGGATTCGTCGGAAATTCTTCAGGCCCATGTAGGAGGCGGCTTCGAGGATCGGATCACCGGGTCCGACCGTCAGGGGATTGGGGGTCATGATGTCCTCGACCTTTTTCCCCAGAACCTCGGAATATCCTGTTTCCATCTCCACGAAGTCCCGGCTATGCACGTTGTCGTGAATATAGTCGCCGTAGTTGGGGTACAGCGGTAACAACACGTCGCGTAACGTCACCATGCCGATGAGGCGGTTGTCGCCCTCCACCACCGGTATGGCGCCGCAATTGCGGTTCATCATTTTCACGACAACGGACCTGACCGTATCCGTCTTGAAGGCCGTGACAATTCCCCTCGACATCACTTCGTGGACGCGCATGGCCGCCTCCTTTGGCTCAAACGACACGGGCGACCTCTTCACATACGTGGAGGCCGCCCGTGTGTGGCGCTTATGACGCCGATTGGTCTATGGCGTTATGTCTACTGGAGACCCGTGCAAGGCGCGGATGGTGGAGACAAATCGTCAGGGGAGAATTTGAGTCGATCCCAGGCGCTTGTGTTCCTCACGCCAACCTGTCTCTACGCACCGGCTTCCTCATGCTTGGAAGTGGTCCCCTTTTCGGGGTGGCGGTGACTGGATGAGACAATTAGCGTGACTGACGAGATGCCGACCCGCGACTCGGCGGGCCTTCCTGGTCCGGTGGATTCAGGTCTTCTGTCATGACGACCTCCTCCTGGTTCTGAAACAATTATCGGAGGGAGTCAGCGAGCACTCCACACCTGTACTCTTCCCGGATGAGCGTGTCAACCGAGGGATTACCCGAGCCGGTGTGCGGCATAACACATGCCAGATCTCGTACTTTCTCTTTCGCCATCTCCAGAGCCACTGACGGCACGAAAGTCGCACCCGTTGAAGGGGACACTATCAAACATCTAGCCGATGTGCTGGCGCTTCGAACGAAAGGAGTCAGGGATGACAGCCAATTTCATCGCTAATGCCTCGATCGTCATCAACGCTCCACGCCATGCTGTGTGGCAGGCCCTCGTGTCCCCACAGGCCATCAAGCAGTATATGTTCGGCGCCCACGTCGTTTCCGACTGGCAGGAAGGAAGTCCGATTATCTGGAAAGGGCAGTGGCAGGGAAAGACGTATGAGGATAAGGGCACGATCCGTCAGTGCACACCTGAGCATAGGCTGCAGTACAGCCATTTCAGCCCGCTCTCCGGGCTTCCCGACCGACCGGACAATTATCACATGGTGACGATCGATTTGGCTGGTGACGGGGAGCAGACCTGCGTGACACTCTCTCAGGACAACAACCCCACTGAGGACGCACGTACACATTCGGAACACAATTGGCGGAAGATGCTCGAGGGACTCAAGCAAGTCGTGGAGACGTAACCGATGCCGGGCGCCCGAGCAACCTCCGGGCGCCCGCTTGTCACTTCAGATTGCTCTGCTTACTGTTCGGGACGCTCCATCGCGCTTTTTGATTGGCTTTGGGTACTGCCCTGCCCGCCGGATCGTTCCTGTGTCTGCCCAGTGCCTTTTTCGCCAATTCCCGATGGCATCTGCGATCCACTCTGGGCACTCCCGCTCTGTTCGAGCCCCGAGCGCTCCATCGTACTCTCCGATTGGCCGGTGCCTTTTTCCCCGATGCCGGACGGCTCAGAGGTCATACCCTTTTGTCCCTGGCTGCCAGAGCGCTCAAGCGTGCTCTGGGTTTGCCCCGTCCCTCGTTCACCGATTCCGGCTGGCTCGGACGCCAAGCCTTGAGACGTCATTCCGCTCGTCCCTGACCCGGCGGATCCTGACCCAGCGGAACTTCCACCGGATCCCGATTGAGCTAGCACCGTCCCGGTTGCAAACAGGCAGGCGCCAGCGATGACAAACGCACCGAATGTTCGAGGTTTCATAGCCATCCCCCCATATAGGTTGTGATTGATAGAGGCACCACCTTATTAAAATGATACGGGGTGGGTTTGATGGCCACATACTAGGGATACACCTAAATCCTCTACGGCGTCCTCACCAGCACGGCGACTGGCGGCCTCCTCCTAGAGTTGAATGCATGAATGATGATGCTCATGCCCGAGTGCCAACGACTTCCAGATATTCCGCGTGCACGATCGTGCGGTCTATTTCTGCGCGATTGTGAGCCGCCCAGAGGGCTTCCAGTTCGGCACGAAGTGCGTCCCGCCCTCCGGCGTCGAGCGCCGCAAACGCTTGGTGAATAGGTCCGTAGTAGAGCCGAAAGAGCTCCACCACGGCGGCCGGCGGAAACGCATAGGAGAACGTATAGTGACGCCTGACCAGCCGGAGATCCGAGAGCCCCTGATCGAACCGTTCACGAACCGTGGTTTCGTCGCCCCACAAGACCGGCGAGGGCATGCCGGATGGCGCGATGAACTTGGACACGGCCTTGAACATCTGTCCGACGAATCCCTGCGGCGTCCAATTCGCCATCGCAATGATCCCACCGGGATTGCAGACCCTCAGCAACTCGGCAGTGACAAGGTCGGGCCGTGGTGCGAACATGGCGCCGATCAAGCTCGTCACCACGTCAAACTGTGCGTCGGCAAATGGGAGCGCTTCGGCATCCGCTTCCTCGAATCGGGCACGCAGCCCTGCCGCCCTTGCCCGTGAACGTGCCCGCTCCACCAGATTGGTGGCGATGTCCACGCCGGTGACGTCTAATCCATCTTTCGCGGCCATCAAGGCGAGCTGGCCTGAGCCGCAGGCGACGTCCAAGAGCCTCATGCCCGGCCTGAGCGGCAGCCGCTCGTAGAACTCCCGGGCGCCGGCTTCCAAATATCGCGAGAATTGATCGTAGTCGCCGGCCATCCAAATCGATTTGAGGCGCGCCTTCAACATCTCGACGTCGGCAGTGGCTGCAATAGTGGTCATGGTCCCTCTCCTTTGTGTGAATGTGCCGCAATACTGATGTGGCGACTATAAAGGGAATCCGTCCAGGGCGGCTTAGCCGGGAGTCTGGTTCTCTTGACGCAGGCGTGGTACGCTCCTCCCCACTTGATCGGGCGTCCGGCATGATTTGCCGATCAGCCGCGCGTGGTGGGGCGTTTGATGGATGTCTTATCCGAGGTGCTAGAAACTGTCCGGCTCGACGGCGCTCTGTTTTTCAACGGCGAGTTTTCCGCACCCTGGTGCGTCCGGTCGCCGCATTCGAACCTGCTGGCGCCTTATCTGGCTGACGGCCGTCGACACGTCATCATCTTCCATTTACTGACAGAGGGTCGTGGCTACGCGCACGTCGAAGGCGACGGACGTCCGGTTCCACTCGATGCCGGGGACATCGTCATCTTCCCCCACGGCGACTCCCATCTTTTGGGAAACGGTCCGCCAGTCACACCGACGGACAATTCGCGCGAATTAGAGCGCGTACTCTCGCTCGGATTGAAACTCTCGCGCATGGGCGGGGGCGGTGAACTCACCAAATTTATCTGCGGCTACATGACCTGCGAACCGCAGCTCAGCAGCGTGTTCCTTGGGGGACTACCGCCTCTGATGAAGGTGAACGTCCGCAACGGACCGTCGGGGCAATGGCTGGAGCATTCACTCCGCTATTCAGTGGACAATGCGGATCCCTCGAGCCCCGGAGCAGAAGCCGTCCTCGCCAAACTCTCCGAAGTCCTCTTTGTCGAGACGCTCCGGCGTTACATCGAGCTGCTGCCGCAGGAGCAGACCGGCTGGCTCGCCGGTGTACGAGATCCCGAGATTGGGAAAGCACTCGCGCTCCTCCATCGGCGGCCGGCACATCCCTGGACCCTGGCCTCACTCGGCAGCGAAATTGGTGTGTCCCGGTCGGTCCTCGCTGAGCGGTTCCGGCGTTATCTCTCTGAAAGTCCCATGGCCTACCTCGCGCAGTGGCGGCTGCAGCTCGGCGCGCAACTGCTCAAATCGACGAACCGGAGCGTCGCAGAGATCGCCGCCGAGGTCGGTTACGAGTCGGAACCCTCGTTCAATCGTGCGTTCAAACGGCAGTTCGGCCACCCGCCGGCCCGCTTCCGGAGCCAGTCCCGGGCAGCCCGCCACAACGACGACAGCAAGACACCGTCGAAGCGCAGAGCCCTGGTGAAGCAGCGGTGAGCGGCCGCAACCCACACCCCTTCCCTTCCTTGACAGCATAGAAGCCGGCCCGTATGCTCCATTCGCCTATTCCGTCTTCATGGCCCTTGCCTGGCGGGAGGGAGACTGATGCCCAGTTCCGGTCGACGTCCGCATTCGTGGCACGCCTGGTCCTTTCTTCTTCTCCTCGGTTGTTTGTTCATACTGCTCCGTGCGGTGCAGGTCGTCTCCGCGACCGATCCGTTCGTGACGGTCGCCACCTATGATGGAGTGATCAATCCGGTTTCCGCCGAGTACCTGCACGATGCGCTGGCGACGGCCGAGGGTAACGGCGCACAAGCGCTGGTGATCGCCCTCAATACACCTGGCGGCCTGGACAGCTCGATGCGGCTCATCATCAAGGACATCACGGGCGCGACGGTTCCGGTGATCGTCTATGTGTCGCCCTCCAGCGGGCGGGCCGCCTCCGCCGGCGTCTTCATCACAATGGCCGCGCATGTGGCGGCCATGGCTCCCGGTACCAACATCGGCGCCGCTCATCCGGTCAATATGGGCGGCGGCGAGATGGACCACACCATGAAGGAGAAGGTCGAAAACGATTCGGTCGCCTACATCAAGTCCATCGCCCAGCAGCGCGGACGCAATGCGACGTGGGCGGAGGACGCGGTGCGCAAAAGTGTCTCGGTCACGGAGCGCGAGGCGCTGAAGTTGAACGTGATCGATCTGGTCGCCGACGACCTGCCGGCGCTGTTGAAGCACGTGGATGGCCGCCAGGTCCACCTGCCATCAGGCCCCGCTGTGCTGAAAACCGCCGGTGCCGGCCTGCGAGAATTTCCGATGGGGCTGCGTCTCGAATGGCTGAAGGCGATCAGCGATCCGAACATCGCCTACCTGCTCATGACCATCGGCACGATCGGCATTATTGCGGAACTCTATAGTCCGGGAGCGATTCTCCCGGGCATTGTCGGCGCGATCAGCCTGATTCTCGCTTTTTATGCGTTCCAATCCCTGCCGGTCAATTACGCGGGGATGCTCCTCTTTCTGTTGGGCATCGTCTTTTTTATCCTGGAGGCCAGCGTCACCAGTTACGGCCTGCTGGCCATCGGAGGGGTGATCTCGATGCTGATAGGGTCGCTCATGCTGATCAAGAGCGACGCCGAGTTCTTCCAGATTTCCTGGGCGGTGATCTTGCCGGTCGTGACGCTCGCCTCAGCCTTTACGCTGTTGGTCATCGGCACGGGCATGAACGCCCTCCGCCGCCGGCCGGCCACCGGACGCGAGGAGATGGTGGGTCTGGTGGGCATCGCAAGAACGGCCCTCGCGCCTGACGGCCAACTCGCCGTGCGCGGAGAACTGTGGGAAGCGGTGAGTGAGCAGCCCGTCGCGGCCGGCTCTGAAGTCGAGGTGACCGCCGTGGATGGCCTGCGGCTGCGCGTTAAACCTTATCTCAAAAAGAAAGAGGTCGGAGCATGAATTTCGCGAGCCCGTTTGCCCTGCTGTTCCTGGGACTGGTGATGATCCTCATGGGCTTCAATGTCCTGCGTGAATACGAGCGCGCCGTCATCTTTCGCTGGGGGCGGCTGGCCCGCGGCCTCGTCGGTGGCAACGGACCGGGCGTCGTCATCATCATTCCGTTCGTCGACAAGCTCGTCCGCGTCAGCTTGCGCACGGTGGCCATGGACGTTCCCCCGCAGGACGTGATTACGAGGGACAACGTGACGGTCAAGGTCAACGCGGTGATCTACTTCCGCGTCGTCGACCAGGAACGCGCCATCATCCAGGTCGAGGACTATCTCTATGCCACCTCGATGATGTCGCAGACGACCCTGCGCAGCGTCCTCGGACAGAGCCAGCTGGACGACCTCCTGTCGAAGCGCGAACAGATCAACGCCGATTTGCAGCGGATCATTGACCAGCAGACCGAACCCTGGGGCGTGAAGGTCACGGCCGTTGAGGTGAAGAACGTCGACCTTCCCCAGGAAATGCAGCGGGCGATCGCACGGCAAGCCGAAGCGGAACGCGAGCGGCGGGCGAAGGTCATCCACGCGGAAGGGGAATATGAGGCGTCGCAGCGGCTCGCCGACGCCGCCCACGTCATTAGCCAGAACCCGGCCGCCCTGCAGCTCCGCTACCTCCAGACGCTCGTCGAGATCGCCGCCGAAAAGAATTCAACGACGATATTTCCCATTCCGATCGATACGATCGCGCCGTTCTTCAAGCACCTTGGAAAGGCAGAGTCATCGTAAGGCGGTCAACTATTGTTGGGTGATGACCGATCGAGCTGAAGCCTTCGCGCGATCCAGGGAATCGGCGGACCCTGGAGCAGCACCGAGGTGAGCGCTATGAAAAACACGAGATGGAAAATCGTGTCGGCGTGCCGAATGCCGGCCAACATGGGAAAGGTTGCGAGGACAATCGGGACGGCCCCGCGCAATCCGACCCATGCGACGAGCATTTGCTCCCGAAACGATAGGGTCGAGAACACGAGCGCAACGTGTACGCTCAGCGGTCGGGCGACGAATATCAAGAACAACGCCACTACCAGGCCGATGCCCGCGATGGGCAGCAGCCGTGCGGGAAATACTTGAAGTCCAAGAATCAAAAACATCGCGATCTGCATCAGCCAGGCCAGCCCGTCGTGAAACTGCACGAGGCTTCGCCTGTGGGCAATCGGGCGTCGTCTCAAGAAGAGTCCTGCCAGATAGACTGCGAGGAAGCCGCTGCCCTTCAATTCGGCAGTGAGGCCGTAGGTCAGTAGCGCGAAGGCCACCGACAACACCGGGTAGATGCCGGTCAATTCAAGCTTCAGCCTATTGAGCGTCCAACGGATCAGCTCGCCCATTGCAATGCCGACCACCGCACCAACCGTCATCTGAATGAGGAAGAATCCCACCAACTCGACAAATGAGGTGGCAGGATTGGTCAACAATTGGATGATCGCAATCGTGAGCACGACCCCCATCGGATCATTGCTGCCGGATTCCAATTCGAGCAAATTGGCCAGTTTCTTGGGAATCTTCGCGTTTCTGGCCCGGAGCACCATGAACACTGCAGCGGCATCTGTCGAGGAGACGATGGCTCCCAACAGAAGTCCCTCAAGAAACGACAACCCTTGCACGACAGAAACAAACCATCCGACGGTAACAGCCGTGAGAATGACGCCGACCGTAGACAGCGATAGCCCGCTCCAGATCACCGGCCGCACGCCCTCCCACTCCGTATCCAGTCCGCCGGAAAACAGAATGAAGACGAGCGCAATCACTCCGAGCGATTGCACGAGTGCAGGATTGTCGAAATACAGTCCACCAAGTCCGTCTGAACCGGCCAGCATGCCGATGACGAGAAAGAGCACAAGCGATGGAATCCCGAAACGAACGGACAGTTTGATCGTGAGAATGCTGAGAATCGTCAGTGCGGAAAATATGATGAGGAGCGCCTCTAGGGACGTTGGCATCGTGTGTTCCGATCGGGCATCGTCTATGCGCTGCCTTGAATGATTTCCTGATAATAGGTATGGAGCATCCCCGCGCGGGCCGGCTCCACGATCACGAGCTGCCGTTGATCGAACGTGTTGGCGCAATAGAGATAGCGCAACCCTTCCGCGGTTCCCAGTTCGACATGTAGCTGCCGGCCGTCTGATTCTTCGGCCGTATCTTCTCGAATGACGGTCTTGTCGTTGAGCTGCTCCCATGCCCGCTGCGCCGACGGCCAATGGTTTTCGTAGAGAGGAGCGTCCGGGGACGACGGTCCGGCCTGCACCTGTGCCGGGTCGAACGGGCAGCCTGCATCTGGCTCCGGCTGTTCATCCCAAGCGATGTCAGGCGCGGCTTCCCCCCGTCTCAAGACAAAAAAAGGGCCGTCGTCGGACACCTCTTCGACCAATGAATAGCGGACTGGCATGGGCTCCTCGCACAAGCGCAGGCCGCGCATCGCCAACGCCCGCTGCAGCGGAATCCGTCGTGCCAGCTGCCTGGTTTTTTCGAACACAATGAGCCGTCCTCCGGGAGTCAGGGCCGCCATGAGACGGTCGAGCCGCAACCCGAGACCTGTGCGTTGCTCGAAGGCTGATTGCCGGGAGGCATCCTGCGCCCGTTCGAAGGTCTTCCAATTCCGGCTTGGAAGACCGGGATCCTGCTCGGATTGAACCAGTGCATGGGTGGCCACAATACAGTCATAGGTGTCCTTGCAGAAGCCCGTGTCCAGATCCGCACATTCGAGCTGCACATTCTTCAAATGGAGGGCTTCGGCGTTCCGCCGGCCCTCGGCTATGGAAGCCCGCGAACGATCGACCCCGGTCACGAGGGCACGAGGGTAACGGCGAGCGTAAAAGGTCGTGAGAATCCCCGGCCCGCAGCCGAAATCGAGAATCCTGGCGGCGTCGGTGAGGCATGCGGCCACAAGCGGTCCAATGGCCCGATAGTAATCGAACCGCTGGCTGTAGAGAACAGGCAGGATGCGAGGAGTGGCCGAGAGATCGTAGAACGCCATTTCCTCCTCGGAAGTACCGTGACGCTTTCGCTCCACATGGGCATGCAGAGCCGCAATGTCATCGGCGGACAACACTTGGCGCTGCCACTGAAAATAGGCGTCGTCGCTGGTAAAGCGCTGAAGCCCCCAGTCACGAAGATGGGATTCAAGGCTATCCGACAGCTCGCCCACGTGTCTCCTCTTCCGTACACCGCTGGCATCGAAGAACAGGCCGCCGGCACCACGACCGTCGCGCCGGCTCCCTGACCGCGCATGCGTGATTTCGCGCGTTGAAGTGATTCGAGCGACTGAGGACGAAGCGGAGGAGCGTCTTCAGCGGCAGCTATGGCCGTTTGAGCATGATGGCATCAAAATACGTCTCAGGCACCGGATGCGGCAACCGCAATTGGCCGTTTCCGAAGACGACATATTTTTCGCAGGTCAGCTGCTCCAATCCGATCGGACCCTTCGCGTGGAGCCGGGCGCTGCTCAATCCGATGTCGCTGCCGAATCCAAATCCTTCCGCATCGTGAAGACGGGACGAGGCGTTGACGATCACGGCACTCGCGTCGACCTCGCGCGTGAAACGCATGGCGGACGAATAGTTGGACGTCGCGATGACGGCGGTGATGCAGGGCCCGTGTTCCGCGATGTGCGTCAACGCTTCGTCCATATCCACCACCATCTTGACCGCGAGGGAAGGCGCCTGAAATTGCCGGTTCCAGTCTTCGTCGGTCGCTGGAATAATGGAAGTGTGGCCGCTGATCGGCATTTGTCCCATGAGCGACAGCGTTTTCGGACAGCCACGCACGTCGACTTTGAACTCGACGAGAAGCCGATTGATCAAGGCGGGCAGAAATTGCCTGGCAATCCCCTGTTGCACCAGGAGCGTGTCGAGCGCATTGGTCGCTGCCGGCAACTGCACTTTTGAATTGATGACGACGTTCTGCACAAGCGGCAAATCGACGTCTGCATCGACATACAAATGCGTGAGACCGCCGTCGTGACAGATCACAGGCATTCTGGCTCCGTCGAGCACGGCCTTGCGCAGCCCAGCACCGCCGCGTGGAATGATCGCATCCAGCGCCTTGCCCGCTCTGATCAACTCGACCGCCACCTCTTTTTCCGGACGATCGATCAACACCCAGGCTCCATCGGGAATGCCGTTCTGCTGCGCCGCTTCACGCAGCCCTCTTCCGATGACTTCGTGTGTCTGCACCCAATCCGGTGCTCCACGGAACACGCTGAGATTGCCAGATTTGAGGCAGAGGGCGATCGACTCCACCGTGACCAGCGGATTCAGTTCTGAAATAATTCCGATGACGCCGATCGGCACGCGCACGCGGGAAACCTGGAGGCCATCGGGGCGCTCCCACCTCCCCGTCACGGCTCCGACTGGATCCGGTTGGTCGGCGATGATCCTGAGACGCTCCGCCATTTCTTTGACGTCCTCGGCCACCATTCGCACGCGAGCAACGGCAGCCTTAAGGCGGTCCTTGTTGAGGTCGCTTCCGAAGGACTTGGCGAGCGCATCGACGTCTTTCTCGTTCGCCGAGAGAATCGCCGCTTCGTCACTCGAAAGCCGGTCGGCCATTGCCCGTAGCGCTCTGTCCTTTACCGGTCCCGGGATCCCAGCAAGGACAGACGCAGTGTTTCGACATGTTTTCAGTATCTTGTCGAGGTAAAGCTTAACTGGAACTTCAGGCATTCATAACCTCAATTGTTCAGAAAATTCCTGCCGGACTATAGCACGACATTTTTCGGCCAGTAAACTGCTCATCCCGGCGGGATTCCGCTCAGCCGCTTGCGTTCCTCTTGTCGGGCGAGCAGCCAACCGAGCCAGGCCCAGACGCACGCCAGTGGAATCAACGCCCAGGCGATCTGCGTCGCGCTGATTCCCATGGCCTTCACCCCGTTGACGATCCATCCTGTTGCCGCATCGCCGCCGCGCGAAACCGCCGTGTCGATGAAGTTCTTGGCCTTGTATTTTTCTTCCCGTCCAACCACCGTGAAGAGCACCTCCCGCGCCGGTTTGGCCACGGCATACTCGCTGACGCGCCGCACGATCGTAAACAAAATGAACGTCAACAGCACCGGCATCAGTCCGATCATCGCAAAGCCAAAGATGCTGGCCGCGGGAAGAAGGATCAACGCCGAAGCGAACCCGAACCGGCTGATCATCGGTCCGGTCATGAACAGCTGCATTAAAAACGTCATGATGTTCACGGCAAGATCCACCACGGCGAACAGTCGCGTGCGAGCTTGTGCCGACCCGAACTGCTCGCCGACGAGCCGGGTCTGCTCGAGGTAGAGAAAGGTGGCCGTGGTCGTCAGAAAAAACAGGTAGGCGCAGATGCCCAACAAATATGGTGAAGACACCGACAACCGCATGCCGGCCCACATGCTGCCGCCGATGGCGTCGCCTGTCCGCTCGAACGAAGGCCGGGCGTGTTGATTCGACCAACGGTCGAGGGCCCGAATACAGAACCAGCATGCCCCGAGCAGTCCCGCGGACACCAGCATCAACGCGGGAACCGGCACCAGGTACGTCAAGCCGGTGGTCAACAACGGTCCCACCATCGCGCCCGTGCTGCCACCGGCGGCAATGATGCTGAACAGCCTCGCCCCCTGCTCCGGCCTGAAAATATCGGCCATGAAACTCCAAAAGACGGAAACGACGAACAGGTTGTACACCGAAAGCCAGACGAAAAAGGCGCGAGCGATCCATTGCGGCGCAACATGGCCGGACATCAGGAGGAAAAATCCGACGAGGTGGCTCGCGAAGAATGCATATACCGCCAGCAACAACCTGTCGCGGGCGACCCGGGCGGACACATACCCGAACAACGGCGTTGCGACGAGCAACGTGAGGAACGTCGCCGTCATCATCCAGGGGAGATGCTGCACCCCGCCCTCAATTGCCATTTCATCGCGAACGGGACGGAGAATGTAGTACCCGCAGAGCAGACAAAAAAAATAGAGGAAGGACCAGCACAGAGGCCGCACTTCTTCGGAGTCGGCGCCGGTGAGCGCCCGGAGCGTCGTTTGGGGGCCCGTCATGGGGCGGCATCCTGACCGGCCTCGCCTCCCTTCGCAAGCAAAAACTTGCAGCCTGCCCTGCGCATCGTTCTCACCCACCCACCCGGCGCGCCAAGACAGGCCCAACCATAACGACGTGCGCGTGACCCAACTCACCCGCCCAGCCCTGCGCACGCCGAGACGTGCGCTTCACCCAACTTGGACTTTTTCAAGCCACCTCGCTATGGTATGGCACCAAGATGCGGATCATCGATTTGCGCAGCGACACGGTCACGAAGCCCACGGAGGGCATGCGGGAGGCGATGGCACGCGCCGACGTCGGCGACGATGTCTATGGAGAAGACCCGACGGTCAACCGACTCCAGGAGATGGTTGCCGGTCTCCTCGGGAAGAAGGCGGCCCTTTTTGTGCCCTCGGGCACGATGGCCAATCAGTTGGCGATCCGGATTCACACCCAGCCGGGACAGGAAGTCATTGCCGAGAGCAAAGCGCATATCGTCCGCTACGAACAGGGTGCGGCAGGAGCGCTGGCCGGCGTACAGCTGCACTGGGTGACCGGCGACCGCGGCATCATGCAACCGGAACAAGTGGAGGCTGCGATCCGGCCGAAAGATCCCCACAGCATTCAAACGGCGCTCATCTGTCTCGAGAATACCCACAACGCCGGAGGCGGGACGATCTATCCGCTGTCGACCATCGAACGGATCAAGGCCGTGGCTTCTTCGCAAGGCGTGCCGATGCATCTGGACGGTGCAAGACTCTTCAATGCCGTGGCCGCCACGACGCTGCCGCCCGCCGCCTATGCACAGCACTTCGAAACCGTGTCGGTGTGTCTGTCCAAGGGACTGGGGGCACCCGCCGGGTCCCTGCTCACCACCAATGATCCTGGAATGATGGACCGGGCCAGACGTTTCCGCCGGATGTACGGCGGGGCCATGCGGCAGGCGGGCGTACTGGCCGCTGCAGGCATTTACGCCTTGGAGCACCATGTCAGCCGTCTCAAGGATGACCACGACAATGCCAAGCGGCTCGCCCGAAAGCTGCAGCAGCTTCCAGCGATCTCGATCAACCCGCAGCACGTCGACAGCAACATTGTGATGTTCGACGTGGTCGGCAGTCGGCTTCCGCCTTCCGCCATCGTCGCTGCGTTGAAACAGGAAGGGGTCTTGATCAACGCCGTTGGCGGCACCAGTTTCCGAGCCGTCACGCACCTCGACGTGTCCATCAAGCAGATCGATCTCGCGGCGGAAATCTTTGGCCGGGTCTTGCGCTGACACCAGTTCGCTTCCTCTCATGTTTCTCCGCTGGCAGACTTTTCGAACATCCTGCTAGAATGCCGGCACGGTAGCAGG
Organism: Nitrospira sp.; assembly: GCA_036376045.1. GTDB lineage: Bacteria > Nitrospirota > Nitrospiria > Nitrospirales > Nitrospiraceae > Nitrospira_C. The sequence goes on along the minus strand of DASVBB010000116.1, from coordinate 12,691 downwards.
CAAACGGATGGATGTCGTTTCGTTCGCGCAGATCAACCGTATCTTGGAACTGACCGACTCGCTCGGGCTCAACCGCGAATGGGTGGAGATCCCGTTGTCACCGGAGCGACCGGGGTTGGTCCGGCGGCTTCCGAACGGAAAATTGGAAATTATCGTCGACGCTGACCGCCCCTTCGACGAATGGCTGGGGTCGCTCCCCACGCAGATTCGGTCGGCGCAAGGAACCTGAGCATGGATGCCGAAGGAACCCATACCCTCCCGACCAAAGATGAGTTGCAGTCAGAACTCGTGCCCGTGCCGGAACCACTCGAACCGCCGGAACCGCCGAATGAACCGGCGTACGAAGAAGTCGTCGGCCTTGCGCTGCGGCATGCCAGGGGACGCCGCGGCGGCGACCTCGTCAGTGTGCTGTTGGTGGGCTCCGGAGCCCGGCGAGCGGTCACGGCCCACAGCGACATCGATCTCGTGGTGCTCGTGAAAGGTCAGGCCGACAGTCATGAAATCGTCCGCGTCGCTGATCGCACGGCTGACATCCGGTATTGGGGCCACAAGGAAGTGGAAGAAGAGCTGGCCTATTCGGCCCGGCTGCCCTCGCTTCTGAGAAAGGCCCGCATCCTCCATGACCATGATGCAATCGGCGCCAAGCTGATCGAGCGGGCCAGCCACCGGTTCCGACAAGGGCCTCCGTCTGCGAACATGAACGAACAAATCCGGTTGAAGGCCGAGTGCTTTCATTGGCTCGGCAAGGCGCAGGACATGGCGGACAAGCCGGCGACGGCGCAGTTTCTCCTGATGAACTTCTTTGAAGATTTCACCAATGCGTTCTTTCGCCTCCGCGGGCTCTGGCTGACCGCGCCGATCGACGTGCCTCGATTCATTGCCTCCCGCGACGCGGCGCTGGGCGAACTCGCCTCCCATTTCCTGGTCGCAACGACGCTGCCCGAACGGCTGAATTGCGGAAGGGACATGGTCAACTTACTGTTCAAGGACGTCCCCAACCCGGCCCGCATCGATTGACGGAGTACACAGTCGGTCGCCGACGGGCGACCGACTGTCTGATGGAGTCCCATGGACATTGGATTTATCGGGCTCGGGAAAATGGGCTTGAATATGGTCACCCGCTTGCAGCGTGCCGGCCATCAGGTCACCGCCTATGACCGTTCGGCCGACGCGCTGGCGAACGCCACTGCCGCCGGCTGTACCGGCGCGTCCTCCCTGTCGGATCTCGTGCAACGGCTCAAGGCGCCTCGCGCCGTGTGGATCATGGTGCCGTCCGGCCCTCCGACCGAAGAGACCGTCCACGCCGTCGCCGCGCTGCTTCAGCCCGGCGACATCATCATTGACGGCGGCAACACGCGGTTTCACGACGACGTCCGCCGCTCCAAAGAGCTGGCTGCCAACAAGGTGCGCTATATTGACGCCGGCACGAGCGGAGGCATCTGGGGACTCAAGAATGGCTACTGTCTCATGGTCGGAGGCGAGAAGGAGGCGGTCGAGCGACTGGCGCCGATTTTCGAGACACTCGCACCGCCGAACGGCTGGGCGCACGTCGGCGCCGCGGGGGCCGGCCACTATGTGAAGATGGTGCACAACGGCATTGAGTACAGCCTGATGCAGGGCTATGCCGAGGGCTTCGAACTCATGTCGAAGAGCGACTACCGTCTTGACCTGGCCCGCATCGCGGACCTTTGGATGCAAGGCAGCGTCGTACGGTCCTGGTTGCTGGACCTGGCCGCAAGTGCCCTGAAGGAAGACCCCAGGCTCGATCGACTCAAAGGCTTCGTGCAAGACTCCGGCGAAGGGCGATGGATGGTGGCGGACGCCATTGAGAAGAATGTCCCGGTACCGACGCTGAGCGCCGCCCTCTTTACCCGTTTCCGTTCACGCCAGGAGGAATCGTTTGCTGAAAAAATGCTGGCCGCCCTCCGGAATGCCTTCGGCGGCCATGCCGTGAAACGCTAGGATCCCCATGCCACCTGTTCAACGAATTGACATCACGCCTGCGCAGGAAGCCATTGCCCCGGTCGAGCCCTGTACACTCGTGATTTTCGGCGGCTCCGGCGATCTGGCCCGACGACGATTGATTCCCGCCCTCTACAATTTGATGCTCGACGGACTGCTGCCGGCGAACTTCGCCGTGCTCGGCCTCGGTAGGAAAGGGATGACCGACGAGGAGTTTCGGGCGACGCTCCGGGAAGGCGTATTGGCTCATTCACGCCAACCCCTGAAGGAAGACCGTTGGAATGTCTTCGCCGACCGGCTGTTCTACCTGGCGGGCGGGAACGAAGACCAGCAGACCTACCGTGCGCTCAAATCCCGCCTCGAAGACATTGAACGGGGGTTGGGATTGCCGGGCAACCGGATTTTCTACTTGAGTATTCCGCCGAGTTCGTTCACGGCCGTCTGCGAAGGGCTCGCGCAAGCGGAGCTTGCCGTCCGCACGACCCGACCGTACGCACGAATCATCGTGGAAAAACCCGTCGGCCGCGATCTGACCTCGGCTCAGCAGATCAATGCCGTCACGGGACGCGTCTTCGACGAATCACAGATCTTCCGGATCGACCATTACCTGGGCAAAGAAACCGTCCAGAATCTCATGGTCGTGCGCTTCGCCAACAGCATCTTCGAGCCGATCTGGAATCACAAATACATCGACCATGTCCAGATCACGGTCGCCGAGGCCGAAGGCGTCGGCACGAGAGCCTCCTACTATGAGGAAGCCGGTGCGCTCCGCGACATGATCCAGAACCACATGCTTCAACTCCTCTGTCTGGTCGCGATGGAACCGCCCTACTCGCTTGATCCTGACGTCGTCAGGAACGCCAAGATGGAAGTGCTGCGCTGCCTGCGGCCGATCACAGGCAAAGACGTGGAAACTTACACTGTCCGCGCGCAATACGCCGCCGGTATGGCGGACGACAAACCCGTGCCAGGATACCGCCGTGAATCCGGGGTGAAACCTGACTCGACCACGGAAACCTATGTGGCAGTGAAATGCTTCGTCGAGAATTGGCGCTGGTCCGGTGTGCCGTTTTACTTGCGGACCGGCAAAGCCTTGCCGCAGCGGGCGAGCGAGGTGGCCGTGCAATTCAAGGACATTCCTCAGATCTTGTTCAACAGCAATCCGCAGCATCCTCAGCCGGCCAATGTTCTCGCCCTGCGCATCCAACCCGAAGAAGGCTTATCGCTACGGATCGTGTCCCGCGTCCCGGGCACCAGAGAGCAGACCCACCCGGTCGAGATGGCGTTCAAATATGCCGAAGTGTTCGGCCGACCTTCGCCCGAGGCTTACGAACGGTTGCTCCTGGATGTCATGGCCGGTGATGCGTCACGATTCATGCGAAGAGATGCCGTGGAAGCCTCATGGACGTGGATCACGAAGATCCTCGAAGCCTGGCAGCAACAGGGGTCCCGATGGCTCCCGGAATATCGCGCGGGCTCCTCCGGCCCCGTCGAAGCGGATCGGCTTATCCAGCAGGACGGCCGAACCTGGAGGCCTCTGTGACCGGCTGCCCCGGCAGGTGAAGCTGTTTGAGAATTTCCTCTTTCGTGCCGAGTCCCCCGATGAACCGCTCGAAATGCCCTTCCCGATACAGCGCCAGCGCAGGTAAGGACGTGATTTCCAATTCGGCCGGGACCTGAAAGTTCTCCTCGACGTTCATCTTGAGCACCAGGAGAGAGCTGCCGACCTCACTGGCCAGACGTTCCAGCTGCCGGGTCAAGGACCTGCAGCCGCTGCAGCCCGGTTTCCAGAATTCGACCAGCACCGGCGCCTTGGAAGCTCCCACCACCTTGTCGAAATCCCGGTCCGAAACGTCAGCAATCATGGTATCCGCTTTCGATCACTCGCCGTAGCGTTCGCAAACACCTGATCGTAGAGCAACCTGGCCAGCAGGCGGTAGCCTGCAGTGGTCAAATGCAGACCGTCGTTGGAATACTGTGCGGCCAACTGCCTCGTCTCCGGATCGGCGGTCGCCGTGAACAGGTCGACCCACGCCAGATGTTTTGAGACGGCGTATTCCTCGATCAACGCGTTCAATAGACGGCGCCGCTCCAGATGCTGCTCGAGCCATGACTGCGCGTCGACTCCTCCTTCCGAAACATCCACCCGCAGGGACGGCACCGTGACGGGCACCGGCGTGATCTGCGAGGCCCGAGCGAGTTCATGCATTTTGACCAGGTTTCTCATGATGTCCGCCGGAGCGGCATTCCAGCCCAGGTCGTTGGTCCCGCCGAGCACCACCACGTGAGTGGGTCGATGCTGCAGGACATCGCGCCGAAAACGCATCGCCATTTCGCTTGTGAGTTCTCCGCAGATTCCACTGATTCGAACCTCGACGGACGGCCCCAGCCATTCCTGTAGAAACAGGCCGTACGGGGTCTCCTGGCCGGCCGGGTCATCCGGCGTCGGAGATTGGAACCCGGCCGTCAGACTGTCACCGAAACAAATGATGGCCACCGAACTCCTCCACGGTACAGAGCGGATCACACTGTACGAAGCTTCGGGGCGATTCTACTGAGTCCGCTCTATGTAGGACAACTACGGAGCAGGCTCAGCCAAATAGAGCCAATAACACGGAATCCAAATCTTGTGAATTCCTTGACCAAATGCAGGGTTACCGGTACGACAGACAGTAATGTCTGATCTCAAAGCTGCCCAGGACATGATGGCGGCCGCCATGGCCACGAAGCCTACTGTTGACCCGGAACTGGGCTCGGTCACCCAGCTTCTGAGGTCGCTGGATCGGGCCTCGAAAAACCTCCGGACCTTCGGCCATGAGAACAGCGTGGCAAAGAAGTTTTTCGATCAGTTTTACACCGAACTGATTAACCATGTGGAACGCTACAACGCCCTGACCTTTATCGTCCAGCGCGAGGGTCTCTTCTTCAAGGACACGGCCGTCTACAACTCGCAGGCGGGCGAATCGAGCGAGAACTTCGCCTTTAAGCTGTACAGCGACGGCATCCGGGAACTCACGTTTCATCAAGGCATTGAGCAGGACGACGTCCTCTTCTTTTTTGATGCCCTCTGGAACACCAGCGGCGCGGACGGCAACGAAGACGACGATATCGTGACGCGGCTATGGTCGAGAAACCTGCCGACCCTTTCGATCGTCACCGCCGACGAGGTCATGAAGCTGTCCGAGGTGGATGATGTGCTTTCCCCTCAGGGAAAGGCCCCGGACGAGGGATCGCTGAGGGAAATTCTCGACGAAGCCAATGCCAAGAACCTCAAGGATGGGAAGGGCGATCAGCAGCAGCGAAAATCCAGACTCTCGACCAGCGTCATGGGTTACGAGGTCACCAAAGAAGAAATGGCCTCGCTGGCGCACGACATTGCCGAGGAATCCAACCGCGACAACATCCTTTATCTCCTGGACATCCTCACCGCCGTGCTGTCGTCCGAACGCTCACCGGACCTGCTGAACAAGCTGTTCGAGATTTTCGAAGGCATCCTCCGTTCCCTGTTTCAAGGCGGCCATTGGCGCATCGTCGAGCATGTCCTGGGTCTGCTGTCGGAGGCGGAGGCGCTGAGGCCGGATCTCACCGAGACGCACACACAGAAGCTCCGGAGCATGTTCGATCAGCTCGGCAGCCAGGAATTGGTAACGCTGATTCAACAGTATCTCAACACCGCCGACAAGCCCTGCACCGACGGACTCGAGAATGTCCTGCTCATGATGAAACCGTCGGCCATGCCGGCCCTCTGCGCGCTGCTCGGCGATCTGCAGCAGCCGGCCCATCAGGGGCTGATCGCCAATGCCCTGGTCGAGCTGGCGAAAGAGACTCCTGACGTCCTTGTGAAACACCTGACCGATCGCCGGCCGGCGTTTGTCCGCAACCTCCTTGGAATCATTACCCGTTGGAACAACCCGAAGCTCGCGGACGCCGTGGAAAAAATCATGCGCTACCCTGATCCGCTGATCAGACGGGAGGTCATCAGGACGCTGGCCGGCCTCAGGCCCAGCGGAAGCGCGGCGAAACTCGTTTCGTTGCTCAACGATGCGGACGAAGGCGTACGCCTGGCAACGCTCAAACCCCTGCTGACCGGCCACTACACGGCGACCTTTGCCATGTGGGAACCGATCGTCAATGCCGAAAATTTCAACGATCGTGAGCCGGCGGAGAAGCGAAATATATTCCACGCGATGCGCATGACGGCGGGAGATGACGCAGTGCCCTATTGGACAATGCTGCTGACCGAATGGGGTTGGACCAACCGGAAGAAACGGGAGGACCTTGCCCTGTTGGCGGTCGATGCACTTGGCAAGCTTGGAACTATTGCCGCACTGGCCGCATTGGACACCGGCACCAAGAAAGGTACCGCCACTGTCAAGCAAGCGTGCGTAACGGCGATCGCCGGCGCCACCAAACAGCAGCGGACCGCATAGCATCGGAAACTCGAGGATGTCACTTCATGGCTGACCCAGTACGCGCTCCCGACATCACAGCGACCCAACCGATCCTGACGCATGAGAAGTCGTTGACCAAGAAGGTCGCGAAAGGCTCGGAAGCCGGCGACATCTACGATCAGCAGATCCTGATGCTCGGGACCCAGTTGGTCACGCAGATGAGCATCCTGATCAAAATGTCCAAATTGCACGGGCGCACCAACACGGCACTGGACAGTCCTGTCGATAGCGCCCTCACGGTGATCAAGGCCCTTGCCCAGGACGAACCGATTACTGTCCGTCTGCAGAACGACTTCCTGTTCTTGGGCCAGCGGCATCTGAAAGTCACGTCGGCCCAGATGCCGGTGTTTGCGACGGTCATCGATACACTGAATCAGTGGAACATCGGCGGAGTGTCCTTTTCCAAAGACGTCGAGTCGCGGGACTTTCGTGAACTCATCTTCCAATTGGGCCTGTTTGATACAGCCAACAGCTCCATTTCGACGCTGCGCGCTGCGCTGGAGCAGCACGCCGTCAAGGGCATCGACGTCGAGGAGCGGCGCGTGCTCCGCGGCAAAGCCACGGCGAAGAGCCGTTATGCCAATGCGGCATCAGCCGTCGGCACCCTGGTACAAGACTCCCGGGAGAAAGGCACGATCGGTTTCAAGCAGGCGAAGCGGGCGATCCAAAGTATCGTCGATCTGATGATGAACGACGAGGCCTCCCTGTTGGGCCTCACGACCCTTCGCTGTCACGATCAGTATACGCACAACCATTCGGTCAACGTCGCCCTGCTGTCCATGGCGCTCGGTAACCGCGCCGGCTACCCCAAAGTCGAGCTTGCGGATTTGGGGCTCGCAGCCTTGTTTCATGATTTAGGGAAGGCCACGATTCCCATGGAAGTGCTCAACAAGCCCGGCGAATTCACCGAAGAAGAATGGGGCATGATGCGCAATCATCCCACGGAAGGCGCGCTCAGCCTGGCCAAGATGCGCGGCATTACCAACCTGCCAGGCCGGATGGCGTCGGCCTCATTCGAGCACCATATGAATCTCGACTTTTCGGGCTACCCGAAATTGAACGTTTCGTGGAAGCTGTCGATGACCGGCCGCATTCTCATGATCGCGGATTGCTATGACGCCATGACGTCGTCGCGCGTGTATCGGCGCGAACCGATGTCCCCGTCGAAAGTCCTGGGATTCATGTTCGGCAAAGCGGGAAAATCCTTCGACCCGATCCTGATGAAACTGTTCATGACGTGCGTCGGTATCATTCCAATCGGCAGCTTGGTCCTGCTCGACAGCAACGAGCTGGCCGTCGTGCTGAAGCCGGCTTCGGATCCGTCCGAGGCGGAGTACCCTTACGTCAAGGTCATCACGGATCCCCAGGGCGAAGCGATCGAAAACGGCCGTGAACTCGATCTCCGTGAGAAGAACGAGAACGGCGAATACCGTCACTACATCGTTCGCCTCATTGACAACACCGAGCACAAAATTGACACCAACCGCTACTTCGTCTGACGGCCGGACCGGCGACGAGGACGGCCCCGCGTCACTCCCTTGACAGTACTACCCCGCGCCGCTATTCTCCCCTCTTCACAACAGCACAGCTTCTCATCCATTAAGGAGCGGATACTATGCCTAAGGCGAAGACCCGTTGGGGTCAGATGATGGTGGCATTGGCGGTCACCGGGACGTGGCTCATCCTTTCGGCTTCCGGCGCGGCAGCTGCGGATGCGTTCAAGATGGGCGTCATTGACCCTCAGGTCGTTTTGGAAAAATCGAAGGCCGGCAAGAAAGCGCTGGACGGGCTCAAGGAATACGTCTCGACGAGACAGAAGCTGCTTTCCCGTGACGAGGAAGAACTGCGCAACACGGAAAAGACTCTGAAAGAATCCGCCTCGAAACTCAGCGAAGGAGAAAAGAAAGAAAAGGAAGCACAGTTCCGCAGCAAGATTCAGGATTATCAGAAACGCGCGCAGGAGTTTAATCAGGAGCTGCAGGGCAAACAGAAAGAGCTCGTCGACGACTATATGAAACGGATTGCACTCGCCACCCAGACGGTGGCTGAAAAAGGCGGATTTGCCATCGTCGTCGACAAAGGCAGCGAGCAAACCATCAAGATCGTGATTTATAGCAAGGACACCATCGATCTGACAGATCAGGTGATCAAGGAATTCGATCGGGTCAACAATAAGTGACCCGTCCTTCCGCCGACGGAACTTCGCCAGCGAGGTTCCGTCAGGATTCCATCGGATAGCCCGCCTCTCTCCAGGCCTTGATGCCGCCGTCCATCGATGTGACGTTCGCGTAACCCATCTGCGTCAGTGCATCGGCCGCCAGCGCCGACCGGTAGCCACCACCGCAATACAGAAGAATCGGGGCCTGCTTGTCGGAGACCAAGGTTTCAATGTCCCGTTCGATGATACCCTTGCCGACGTGCCGGGCGCCTTTTGCGTGTTCTTTGGCAAACTCATGATCTTCACGCACATCAATGAAGTGTACGACCTCGCCGCGATCCAGCCTGCGTTTGGCCTCGGCGATCGAGCATTCCTTGACTCTGGCCCGCGCCGCGTCCACCAGTTTGAGAAACCCCGGATTATGCTTCATCGCTCATCTCCTATGGTCAGAACAACCGCGCTTGCTCGCTTCCTGGACGGCGGAACGTATGAGGCACCGGCTGATCGTCCGATTCTGTAAAGCCGGTTTTCCGCTTCGCCACATTAAACAACCGCTCGATCATCGCCCAATACGGCCCTTCCCCATGATGCCGTGAAAAAAACGCTCCGTCCGTCATGGCGCCTCGCCGGACCTCCTGGATGCGATGCGTCATCTTCCCGATTCGCTCCGGGAAGGCTTCGGACATCCGTTCGACAAAGACGGCTTCGACCGATTTGGCCAATCGCAGGAGGGTGGATATCGCCTCACGAGCACCTGCCTCCCTTGCACGCTGCAGTAATTCCGGAATGTCTTCATCATTGAGTCCCGGGATAATGGGCGAGATCGAAATACCTGTCGGAATGCCGGCTTCCGATAACTTGGCCATGGCCTCGAAGCGCTTACGGCTCGTGGGCGCCTGCGGCTCCACCCTGCGGGCGACCTCGTCATCGGTGAATGGAATGCTGAAGTACACGCGTACCCAGGCCTCCCGCTGGAGACGCTGAAGAATATCGAGATCCCGCTGCACCAGGACACCTTTCGTAATGATGGCAACCGGATTGCGGTATTCGGCGCAGACCTCGAGACAGGCCCGCGTCAACTCCAGGGAGGCTTCAAGCGGTTGGTAACAATCGGTATTGCCGGAGAAGACGATCAACTCACCCTTCCAGGAGGGCTTTTCAAAGGCCTGCCGCAAGAGTGCGCTCGCCTGACGTTTGACGATGATCTTGGATTCGAAGTCGGTGCCCGCGCCGAGGCCCCAGTATTCATGAGTCGGGCGGGCATAACAATAGGCGCAGGCGTGAAAGCAGCCCCGATAGGGATTCACGCTCCACCGGAACGACAGGTCTGGACTGTCGTTCCTGCTGAGAATCTCCCTGCTCGCATCGTCATACATTTCGAGGCGGGCCGCAGGCGCCGGCTCGAGCAAATCACGATGTCTAGATTCGAACGGATTCGGCGGATTGGAAGTCGGCCGCATGCGTCATCGTCTCTCCTCTTCTCTGACCCTGTCAACCCGCGCCAGCCTTGCGTTCATTGACTCCATGGGACCTCGATGCTAGATTCCAGCGCTCATCAGGGAATGCGCGTCTATGCACGACCAGCGTCAGCTCCGCGAACAGTTAGATGGGATCCGCGAGCAACTCGGTGCTCGGGGCCGAGACGTACAGTGGGATGCGTTGCGCAAATGGCTTGATGAACGGCGGGCCGTGACCATGCAGGCGGAAGAGCTGCGGGCTGACTTGAACAAAGGCTCCGAGGAGGTCGCACGGCTGAAACGGCAGAAACAGCCGGCTGATGAGGCCATCGCGGCCATGAAACGAGTCGGTGAGCGGATCGCGGAGTGCGACGCGTCGCTCAGGACCATTGAAGACAATCTCAGCAGTGTGGCACTCCGGATTCCCAACCTCCCCCATGCCTCAGTGCCGATCGGACAAAGCGCCGACGACAATCTTGAAGTGCGTCGATGGGGCCCGCTCCCCGCATTCACCGTGCCACCCAAGAGCCATTGGGACATCGGCGAGCAACTCGGCATTTTGGACTTTGATCGTGCGGCAAAAATCACGGGGGCGCGTTTCGCCGTCCTGACGGGCGCCGGAGCCAGGCTCGAACGGGCGCTGATCAATTTCATGCTGGACTTCCACACGTCAGAGCACGGCTATCGGGAAGTGTTGCCGCCCTTCATGGTCAATCGTGCGGCCATGACGGGGACCGGTCAGCTGCCGAAATTCGAGGATGACTTGTTCCGCTTGCGCGATGAAGACTACTTCTTGATTCCGACGGCGGAAGTTCCGGTGACCAATTTACACCGCGAGGAAGTCCTCAGCGAATCGACGCTACCGATTCGGTATACCGCCTACACCCCTTGCTTTCGCCGTGAGGCCGGCTCGTACGGGAAAGACACGAGAGGCTTAATCCGGCTCCACCAATTCAACAAGGTCGAACTGGTGGCGTTCACCCAACCGGCGCAGTCCTATGAGGAACTGGAACGACTGACGGGCCATGCGGAAGCCGTCCTCCAGCGTCTTGGCCTTCCTCACCGGGTCATGCTCCTCTGCACCGGCGACATGGGATTTGCCTCCGCCAAAACCTACGATATTGAAGTCTGGCTGCCCTCGCAGAACCACTTCCGGGAAATTTCCTCCTGCAGTAATTTCGAAGCGTTTCAAGCCAGGCGCGCGAGCATTCGCTTCAAAGGTGCCGGGGGAAGGAAGGACAGCAAGACAGAGTTCGTCCATACGCTCAACGGCTCCGGGCTTGCCGTCGGGCGCACGCTCGTGGCAATTTTGGAGAACTATCAACAGCCGGATGGTTCGGTGATCATTCCTCCGGCACTGCGGCAGTATATGGGCGGGCTCGAACGAATCACGAAAGAGTAAGACACATCAGATTCTATCCGCGGGTGACGAGGTACGATACGACGATAAAGAGCCCGCGGGTCAACCAAGGTTGGTATGCTCCCCGTCGGAGCAAGCAGGATCGAGCAGGATATGGAGGGGTGACGGAGCGGCCGAACGTGCCGGTCTTGAAAACCGGAGACCTCGTAAGGGGTCCGCGAGTTCAAATCTCGCCCCCTCCGCCATGTGTCCTGAGCCATTTGAGAGAATCTGCCGTGCCTGCCAGTGAGGATTTCGTGTATACCCTGCCAAAAAGTCCCGGCCGCCTCTCGTGCGCGTTTCAGAACGGAAAGCCAAATTGCGCCCTCACCCCCGACAGGCCGTCTCCGAAACGGTAGCTGACGCCGAGTCGGGGGTTGTTAAAGATCCATAGCTTGGCCGGCGTGGCGGAGCCAACATTAATCCCGAACTCAAACTGATTGGAAACCTCGAGCGGACTCTCACCGGGCAGCGAGAATTTGGCCGATGGGAAGAAGTAGTAGTAAATAAAAGAGACCCCGACGTCGGGCAAAAACCCCTTCACATCAAAACCGAGCGGATGCCGAACTTCCAGGCCGTTTTGGAGCGTCCCGTAGTTCGTGCTCTTGGACGACTCTCCGGCATCGCCGGCCGCCGCCAGCCTGCTGCCGATGCTCAGTAAGAAATCCTGCACATGGAACTCAAAAAGGTTGCTGATCCCAGCCGCGTACAGGAAGACAAACCCTTCCTCTACCTGAACGCTCCCTGACCCGCCTTCGACAGTCGCAGACCCATTGAACGTCCTGCCGAGACCCGCAGCCGCAAACGGTTTGACCGTCCACCACCGCCGTATCGGAATCTGGAGCTCCGCCTGGGGCAACGCAAACACAAAGTCCTCGGACGCGGTGATCTTGGGTCCGAGCGCACTGCTTTCAAAGGAAAAGTGACCGTAGCCCAGGTAGGCGGTGAGCGCCAGTCGCCACGCATCCTCATCCGGCCCCAATGCAAAGGTATGCTGCAACGGAACCCGGAAGACATTGACTGAAAGCCCGCCGACATCGTAAGACCCGAATCCGAACTGCACGGCATAGGGCAGGTTGACTTGAACATCGAGTTGTCGGCCATTTGCCTGAGCCGCTGCATCTTGCGCGAGTCCGGCAATGGCGCCCAGCAAGACGAGGCCAACGCCCAGGCATCCACCTCGCGCCATCCACCACCGCCGCCATCTGCACCACCGAAGCACTGACCCACTAGGATCCATCATGAGGTGTGCGATGGGTGTTTC
>DASVBB010000114.1:0-7520 GCA_036376045.1 Nitrospira sp. | reverse complement strand
CGTCTTTCTGCCGGAATACTGCGTGTCACTCGCGGAGCGATTGATCCCGGCCGCCGATGTCTCCAATCAAATATCAACGGCCGGATATGAAGCCAGTGGAACCAGCAACATGAAGTTCATGATGAATGGCGCGCTCACAATTGGCACGCGTGACGGCGCCACCATCGAAATGGCGGAAGAAGCCGGGGAAGAGAATTTCTTCCTGTTCGGGTTGACGGCAGACCAGGTCGCCGGCAGCCGGAGCTGGTACAACCCCCGCTGGCACTATGATCACGAGCCGGAAACCCGGGCGGCGCTCGACTTGATCTTTTCGAATTACTTCAGCCGGAATGAGCCGGGAGTCTTTGCGGCGCTGGAGCAGGCAGTGCTGACGGGCGGCGACCACTATATGCATCTGGCGGATCTCACCTCGTACATGAATGCGGACCGGGAGTTGTGCACCCTATACGGTGACTCAACGGGATGGGCACGGAAGGCGATCCTTAATATTGCCGGTTCAGGGAAATTCTCCAGCGACCGGACGATCGCCGAATATGCCGCCGGCATTTGGAATGTGAAACCCTGTCCCGTCGGATGAGGCGCGAGGGCGATCATGGTGGAGGATCTTCCGATCGTACATGTGGCCAGGCACGGAGAGACGGCCTGGACCATCTCAGGCCAGCATACGGGTCTCACCGATCTTCCACTGACCGAACGCGGCGAGCGCACGGCACGCCGGCTCGGTGAACGTCTCAAGGGTTTGGCCTTCACCAAGGTCCTGACCAGCCCGTTGCAGCGTGCGGCCAGAACCTGTGAACTCGCCGGTTTCAAGCCGGTGGCGGAAGTCGACCAGGATCTGGTCGAATGGGACTATGGCGAATATGAGGGGCGCCGGACGGCGGAGATTCGTGCGGAACGTCCGGGCTGGGAACTCTTCCGGGACGGCTGTCCGGGCGGCGAGTCGCCCCAGCAGGTCAGCATGCGCGCAGACCGGATCGTCCAGCGGGTCCGCGGCGTGTCGGGAAACGTCCTGCTGTTCACGAGCGGGCACGTGCTGCGGGTGATCGCGGTGCGGTGGTTGGGGCTGGAGGTGTCGGTCAACTGCAAGTTCTTCATGCTGAGCACGGCAAGCTTGAGCGCGTTGGGGTACGAACATGATCGATCGAGGCCGGTGATCCGGCTATGGAACGAAACGCGTCACGTGGAGATGGTCCACGACGAGTGATTGACGGAAAGGGATAGGACTTATGACCACGACAGCACGTCGGCCGCGTCCCAAGATCAAGCGGATGACGCCACTTCCCCGGCGCCAATCCTGGAAGGCGCTCCAGGCGCATTATAAAAATGTCCGGGAGCTGCATCTTCGCACGTTGTTCGCCGACGATCCGCAGCGCGGCAGCCGGATGACCGCGGAAGCGGCAGGGCTGTTTCTCGATTACTCCAAGAACCGGGTCACGGATGAGACGATCCGGCTGCTCGTGCAAGTGGCGGAGGAGTCCGAGCTGCGCGAACGCATCGAGGCGATGTTCAGCGGCGAAAAAGTCAATGTCACGGAAAATCGAGCAGTCCTGCACGTCGCCTTGCGTGCCCCTCGGGAGGCTTCGATCGTCGTCGATGGCGAGAATGTGGTGCCCAAAGTTCATGCGGTGCTGGATCAGATGACCGACTTTGCGAACCGCGTGCGGAGCGGAGCCTGGAAAGGCCATACGGGCAAGCGGATCAAGAACGTCGTGAACATCGGCATCGGAGGATCGGATCTGGGGCCGGTCATGGCCTATGAGGCACTCAAGCATTACAGCGAGCGTGCCATGACCTTCCGGTTCGTCTCGAATGTCGACGGCACCGATTTCGCGGAAGCCGTCCGGGACCTTCAGGCCGACGAAACGTTGTTCGTCATTTCCTCGAAGACCTTCACCACGCTCGAAACGATGACCAACGCGAACAGCGCGCGCGAGTGGTCGCTCGCAGGTCTCGGTCGCGATGCCGCATCGGTGGCAAAGCATTTTGTCGCCGTGTCGACCAACACGGCCGAGGTCGCCAAATTCGGCATCGATACGGCCAATATGTTTCCCTTCTGGGATTGGGTCGGCGGCCGCTACTCGATGTTCTCCGCGATCGGCCTCTCGACGATGCTGGCCATCGGGCCCGAGCACTTCCGCGCCATGCTGACCGGCGGCCATCAGATCGACGAACATTTCCGCACCGCGCCGTTGCACCAAAATCTGCCGGCGCTCATGGGGCTGCTGACCGTCTGGTACGCCGATTTCTTCAACGCAGAAACGGTCGCCGTCCTTCCCTATGAGCAGTACTTGAAGCGCTTTCCGGCCTATCTGCAGCAGTTGACGATGGAGAGCAATGGCAAACACGTCACCATCGATGGGAAGAAAGTGTCCTACAACACCGGTCCCGTGTATTGGGGGGAGCCGGGGACCAACGGACAACATTCCTTTTATCAGCTGATCCATCAGGGCACCAGGCTCATCCCTTGCGACTTCATTGCGTTTCACCGCTCGCTCAATCCGCTCGGCCGCCACCACGAATTGTTATTGGCGAATGTCCTCGCTCAAGCCGAGGCGCTGGCATTCGGCAAGACGGCTGAAGATGTGCGAGCGGAGGGGACGCCGGGGTGGCTCGTGCCTCACCGGGTGTTCGAGGGGAATCGTCCGTCCAACACGCTGCTTGCCGAGCGGCTGACGCCGGAAGTGCTCGGTAAACTGGTTGCGCTGTATGAGCATTCGGTCTTCACGCAAGGCGTGATCTGGAATATCGACTCGTTCGATCAATGGGGGGTTGAGCTCGGCAAAGTGCTGGCTCAGCGCATCATCCCGGAGCTCGAACGTCAGGAAGAGCCTGTGCTTACACACGACAGTTCAACGAATCATTTGATTCAACGCCATCGTGGCAAGGCCCGTTCTGAGACGTAGCCGGGTCTCCGTCAAGCATGGATGATAGACGACCCACCCTGTCCAGCAATCCCCCCACTCGCTTAGGGTCATCAGGCCTGCAGTCTCAAGGCACCAGCGCTCCCCTTGGCGCGACCGTCACGGACGGCGGGGTCAATTTCAGTCTCTACTCGCGCGATGCCACACATCTCGAACTGCTCCTCTTTGGTCAGCCGGCCGACCCCAAGCCGGCGCGGGTCATCGAGTTGGATCCCGTCGTTGACCGCACCTATCACTATTGGCATGTCTTCGTTCCCGATGTTCAGGCGGGACAGATCTATGGGTTCCGGGCTCACGGCCGGTTCGATGCATCGCAGGGGCTGCGGTTTGATCCCGGCAAAGTGTTGCTCGATCCGTATGGACGTGCGGTCGTCGTGCCTGAGCGGTACAGCCGCCAGGCGGCCTGCGAGTCCGGCGACAATTCCGCGACCGCCATGAAGAGTGTGGTTGTAGATCCCTCAGACTACGATTGGGAGGGGGATAAGCCCTTGAGGCATCGGTCCGCCAGGACCGTCATCTACGAGATGCATGTGCGCGGCTTCACTCGCCATCCGAACTCCGGGGTCGCAGACCATACGCGCGGCACATTCGCCGGGCTGGTCGAAAAGATTCCCTATCTGCGGGAGCTGGGCATCACGGCCGTGGAACTCCTTCCCGTTTTCCAGTTCGATGCCCAGGACAGTCCGCCGGGCAAGGTGAACTATTGGGGCTATGCGCCGGTATCCTTTTTTTCTCCCCATCAGGCCTATAGCTCACGAAAAGACCCCTTGGGGCCGGTCCACGAATTTCGTGACATGGTTAAAGCACTCCATCGAGCCGGGATTGAAGTGATCCTTGATGTGGTCTTCAATCACACCGCAGAGGGAGACGAGCACGGGCCGACATTGAGTTTCCGCGGGTTGGACAACAATGCGTACTACATCCTCGAGCAGGACCGGTCGCGCTACGCGAATTATACGGGAACCGGCAACACGCTTAATGCGAATCATCCGGTGGTCCGCCGCATGATCGTGGATAGTCTTCGCCATTGGGTGCAGGAGATGCACGTAGATGGATTCCGGTTCGACCTCGCGTCGATCCTGACGCGCGATGCCAACGGTCAGGTCATGCCCAGTCCTCCGGTCTTATGGGACATCGAATCGGACCCTTCGCTGGCCGGGACGAAGTTGATCGCGGAGGCCTGGGATGCCGCCGGCCTCTACCAGGTCGGGAGTTTCATCGGCGATACCTGGAAAGAATGGAACGGCCGCTTTCGGGATGATGCCCGCAGTTTCTTCCGCAGCGAAGACGGATCCTTGGCCCGCTTTGCCGATCGGCTCGTCGGCAGCCCGGAAATCTATGGGCACAAACAGCGTGAGCCGGAGCAGAGTGTGAATTTCGTCACCTGCCATGACGGATTCACCTTGAACGACCTGGTCTCCTATAACGAGAAACACAACGAGGCCAACGATGAAGGTAACCGGGACGGCGCCAACGACAACCGCAGTTGGAACTGCGGCACCGAAGGACCAACTGCCGATCCGGCCGTTGAGCGGCTGCGCAATCGGCAGGTGAAAAATTTTCTCACGGCCACGTTGCTTTCTGTCGGCGTGCCCATGATTCTCATGGGCGATGAGGTGCGGCGCACACAGCGGGGCAATAACAACGCCTACTGCCACGACAACGAACTCAGCTGGTTCGACTGGACGTTGGTCGCCAAGCATGCGGATCTCCATCGGTTTGTGTCATTGCTCAACGAACGTCGGCTCATGAGAAGCGTAGAGCATGAACGTCAACGCCTGACGTTGGCCCAACTGATCCTGCAGGCGAACAAGTCCTGGCACGGGGTCAAGCCGGGACAGCCGGATTGGAGCCCCCAATCTCATAGTATCGCGGTGAGCGTGGAAATGAAGCACGAAGGCTTCCTGATCTATCTCGTCCTCAATGCCTACTGGGAACCGCTGGATTTCGCCCTGCCCCAACTGTACAGTATCGGCCCTGGCGAATGGCGTCGGTGGATTGATACGGGTTTGGAGTCGCCGCTCGATATCGTTCCATGGCGTACGGCAGCTCCCATTTCTGGGACGGTCTACCGTGTGCAGGCTCGCTCTGTCGTTGTGCTGATGGCTGGTTTGAAGGGAGCTTCATCCTGATTGCTGATCCTGGCGCCGGCCGGATCGCAGCGGCTCGAGAAACACCGGCCGGTATTCTTACGCGGGAGTAATCTATGGCGAAACGCGACAAAGGGGAAGACAACAGTAACGGCAAGTTAAAGCGCAAAGAATACGAAAAGGCATTGCGTAAACTTCAGGTCGAGTTGTGTCATCTGCAGGCCTGGGTCAAAGAATCGGGGGCGCGAATCATTCTGCTTTTCGAAGGTCGTGACGGCGCGGGGAAGGGTGGCACGATACGCGCGATTACCGAACGCGTGAGTCCTCGTGTGTTCCGCATCGTGGCCCTACCGGCCCCCTCCGACCGCGAAAAGAGCCAGATGTACATGCAGCGCTATATGGCGAACTTCCCGGCCGCGGGAGAGATCGTGATTTTTGATCGGAGCTGGTACAACCGGGCGGGAGTCGAATATGTGATGGGATTCTGCACGAAGGAGCAATACAAAGCCTTTCTCGAGCACGCACCGACCGTGGAGGGCTACATCACCAAGGCCGGGATCATCCTGATCAAGTACTGGCTCGAGGTTAGCAATGAGGAACAGGAACGTCGTTTCGAGGCCCGCATCGAAGATCCTGTGCGTCAGTGGAAGCTCAGTCCGATGGATCTTCCCTCGCGGGAAAAGTGGTACGAATACTCACGAGCACGCGACCGGATGCTGGACGCCACGGATACGAAACATGCACCCTGGTACCTCGTGCGGTCGGACAGCAAGCGTCAGGCGCGCTTGAGCTGCATCAAACATTTCCTGAGCCTGATTCCTTATAAAAAAGTGCATCAGAAGAAAGTGAAGCTGCCAAAGCGGTCGCATAAACATGAATATGACGACCAGGCATCGTTGAAGGGGAGAAAGTTTATCCCGGAGGTCTACTGAAATGGCGGCTGGAAGCCGAAGACACAACCAGTCATCGTAATGTCTGTTGGGTTGCACAGCAGCAAATGATCTGTGTGTGATCAACGAGATCACGTGTCTTTTATCATGTGAGAAAGGAGCCTATGAGGACGGCTGAACAAATCCGGCTCGAAGAAGCTCGTCAGAATGAAAAGCTTTGGAAAATGTGGGGACCCTACCTGACCGAGCGGCAATGGGGAACCGTTCGGGAGGATTACAGCGACAACGGTGACGCCTGGAATTTCTTTACTCACGAGCAGGCCCGTTCGCGGGCCTATCGGTGGGGCGAGGATGGTCTAGGGGGTATCTGCGACGAAAAGCAGCGGCTCTGTTTAGCGCTCGCCCTCTGGAACGGGAAAGACGCGATCCTCAAGGAGCGTCTGTTCGGCTTGACCAACAGCGAAGCTAACCACGGCGAGGACGTCAAAGAGTATTACTTCTACATCGACAGCACGCCGACGCATTCGTATATGAAGTACCTCTACAAGTATCCGCAGGCGGCCTTCCCCTATGCCGATCTGGTGGAGACGAACCGCCGGCGCTCTCGCAACGAGATGGAGTACGAACTGCTCGATACGGGCGTATTCGATGAGGATCGCTACTTTGATGTCTTCATGGAATATGCCAAGGACGGCCCGGACGACATCCTGGTGCAGATCACCGCGGTCAACCGGGGACCGGAACAGGCCGAGCTGCACCTGTTGCCGACCCTGTGGTTCCGCAATGACTGGGCAACATGGATTGCTGGCCCCGCCAAGAAACCGATCCTTAAGCAGATCCAGGGACCAGCGGGCACGAGTGGGATCGCGGCGCAGCATTCGACACTGGGCACGTACCACCTGTACTGCGAGAGTAAAGTGTCGCTGCTGTTTACCGAGAATGAAACGAACAATGCCCGGCTCTTTCCTCAATACCCGAACTCCACCCCCTACGTCAAAGATGGTATCAATGACTATGTAGTGCATGGCCGCAAGGAGGCGGTGAATCCTGCACACGAGGGGACGAAGGCCTCGGCGCACTATCGGCAGATGGTGGGGCCCGGTCAGTCGATGACCGTGCGCCTGCGCCTCACCAGCCAGGGTTCCGTTGAGCAGGGCAAGGACAAGAAGGCGGTTGCAGCCCCCTTCGGGCCGGCTTTTGCGGAAATCTTCGCGGCTCGATTGAAGGAGGCGGATGAATTCTACCGTTCCGTCACTCCGCCTTCCGTTTCTCCAGATGCAGCCAATGTGATGCGCCAGGCCTTAGCCGGCATGCTCTGGTCCAAGCAGTACTATTACTTCGATGGTAATCGTTGGCTGGAGGAACACCACTCCAACCCCCTCCATACCGGCTATCGTATCTCCCGGAATTCGGAGTGGTTCCACATGGTCAACGAAGACATTATCTCGATGCCGGATAAGTGGGAATATCCCTGGTATGCAGCCTGGGACCTGGCCTTCCACACGCTGCCGCTCTCGATCGTCGATCCGGACTTCGCGAAGCAGCAGATGAACCTGATGCTGCACGGGTTGTATCTGCACCCCAACGGGCAGGTTCCCGCCTACGAATGGAACTTCAGC
>DASVBB010000111.1:0-32616 GCA_036376045.1 Nitrospira sp. | reverse complement strand
GATCAGGTGGATATGGTCTGGGCGGTCAGTCCGTTCGGATCGTATTCGCAGTTCCTCAAAACGATTCCGTTGTTCGGCCGGCTGTTCGCGGGAGAACGCAAGGGAGTCGCCACCGCGATGTTTTCGGTGAAAGGTGCCATCGAAGATCCTGAAGTCACATATATGCCGATGAAGTCGTTTGCCACCGGCGTGACCGGTCTCGCGCAGTTGGCGGTCGATCTGTTGAAGAACACTGTCATGTTGCCGATCGATCTGGTGACGCCGGATGAGAACAAAACTGTCTCTAAGGATGTGATTCCTCCGTCAGAACCGGCTCCGGCGGTTCCTTGACCCTCCATGGACCCCATGATACATTCCGCGACGAGGCTCAGAACAACGGTTTCTCCGTGCAAAGCCCGTCTGTAAGTCATGTCGCGATCACCGTCACAATCCCATAAGGCCACGGTTTTCATCGCAGCCAGCGAGCTCGATTCAAACCTGTATCACGCCACCAGATTCATCGCGCCCGACCCCTTCATCTATCTGGAAATCAAGGGCGAGCGCCTGATGATCATGAACGATCTGGAGATGGATCGGGCGAAGAGCCAGGCGTCGGTGGACCGCGTACTGTCCTATTCCGAGATTGAGCGCCGCGCCAGGGATCACGGCGTGGCCGCCCCGGGAAGCGTCGACATCGTGCACGTCGTGTTGCGTGAAGCCAAAATCAAGCAGGTCCTAGTGCCTGCGAATTTTCCCTACAGCCATGCCGCGCGATTGCAAGAACTCGGCTATCAGGTGCATGCGAAACCGGATCCCTTTTACGAGCACCGGGTGGTCAAGACCGCGGAAGAGGTGCGTCACATCGAGGGAGCACAGCGAGCGACCGAGGATGCCGTCGCTGCGGCTCACGACTTGCTGCGGCGGGCGACGATCCAACATGGACAGCTCTGGCTGGAGGGCGATCTCCTGACCTCCGAAGGGGTCAAAAAGCTCATCAACGTCAAACTGATGGAACGCGACTGTGTGGCGCAACACACGATTGTCGCGGGGGGTGAGCAGGCCTGTGATCCGCACAACGAGGGGAGTGGTCCTCTGCCTGCGAACCGCAGCATTATCTTCGACGTCTTCCCCCGGTCGGCCTCGTCCCGCTACTTCGCCGATATGTCTCGGACGGTGATCAGAGGCACGACGAGCCCGGAACTCAAAAGGCTCTATCAGACCGTGCAGGACGCTCAGGAAGAAGCGATCACGAAAATCAAAGACGGCGCCGACGGGATGAAAATTCACCGGGGCATCTGCGATCGGTTCGAAAAAGCCGGATACAAGACCGGCCTGGTCAATGGGCGCATGCAGGGGTATTTTCACGGCACCGGCCATGGGGTTGGGTTGGACATCCATGAGGCTCCGCGTATCAGCCGCACGGGTTCGCTGCTGCTGGAAGGTCACGTGGTCACCGTCGAGCCGGGCTTGTACTATCCGGGATTGGGCGCCGTGCGCATTGAAGACATGGTGTTGGTGACTGCCGACGGCTGCCGGAACTTGACCAATTTCCCGAAGACGTTCGAGCTGGACTAGCCGGCTGTCGAACAAGTCGATCAACAGCGTTCTCGCATCGCTGAGATCTTCAACGTACTGCCTGGGCAAACGCCTGTTCCCAACAGTACCCTCACCATGGCGAGTTCCTTCCGATTTCTAGAAGACATCGCGTTAGCCGATATTGCCTTTGAAGCTGAAGGAGACTCTCCTGAAGACCTCTTTCGCGGCGCGACACAAGCGTTGATCGAAACGATGGCCGACCCTCTGACGGTGTCGAACTCCTGGACTCGCCACATCACGAAAACTGACGAGGAGCTCGGGGCCCTTCTCTTTGACTGGCTGTCGGAGATGGTCTATTGGAAAGATGCCGCCGGAGTGGTGTTTCACGCGGCGCCGCTCACGCTCAAGTGGACGCAAGGGAAATGGACCCTGTGCGGCACGCTGGCAGGGGCACCGGTGAATCACCAGGTGCAGGAATTGCGCAATGATGTGAAAGGTATTACGAAGCACTTGTATCGAGTCGAAGAGACGGGAACTCACTGGAGAGCCACGGTAGTGGTCGACGTCTAACGGCGGTGGTAGGTGATGAGTTGAAACTGAACACGGGCATGACTGTGGATCGAATCAGTGACGAGGTATGGGAAATCCCGCCGTCGGAGAAAGCCGGGATGCTTGTACCAGCGAGGATCTACGCGACACCCACCGTGTTGCAATCCATGGACAGCGGCGTGTTCGATCAAGTCACCAATGTAGCCTGTCTTCCAGGAATCCAACGGTACGCCCTCTGCATGCCGGATGGCCACTGGGGCTACGGATTTCCCATCGGTGGTGTGGCGGCGTTCGATGTGCGCGAAGGCATCATCTCGCCCGGCGGCGTCGGCTACGACGTCAATTGCGGCATGCGGCTGATCCGTACGGATCTGACGCTGGCCGACGTTCAGCCCAGGCTTGAGCGGTTGATGACCGAGTTGTTCCGCCGGGTCCCCGCCGGTGTCGGCGCGGGAGGATCGGTCAAGCTCACCCGTGGAGATCTCAATGCGGTCATGGCGGAGGGCGCGCGGTGGTGCGTGGAGCAAGGCTATGGATGGCATCGGGATCTTGCGCGGATTGAAGAGGGCGGTCGGATCACAGGGGCGGATCCCTCGGCCGTGTCCGACCAGGCGGTGAGCCGCGGCATTAACCAGCTCGGCACCCTAGGATCAGGCAATCACTACCTCGAAGTCCAAGTAGCGTCGAACGACCGCATTTTCGATTCCACGACGGCTGCCGCACTTGGGATTACCGGCCATGATCAGATCGTGATCATGGTGCATTGCGGCTCGCGCGGGTTCGGACATCAGGTGGCCAGCGACTACCTCAAGGTGTTTGCGAAGGCCATGCGCCGTTATGGAATCTCGGTGAAGGACCAGCAGTTGGCGTGCGCGCCGTTCCGGTCACCGGAGGGCCAGGAGTATTTCACCGCCATGAATTGCGCCGCGAATACGGCCTTCGCCAACCGGCAGGTGATCACGCACCATGTACGTGAAGCCTTTTCCGCGGTGTTCGGTCCGTCAGCCGAAGAACTGGGCATGGAGCTCGTCTATGACGTCGCGCACAACATTGCGAAGGTCGAACGGTATCCGGAAGGGGACCTCCTCGTGCATCGGAAGGGCGCGACGCGCGCGTTCGGACCTGGCAGCATGGCGCTTTCGCCGGAGTTTCAGACAACCGGCCAACCGGTCATCTGCGGTGGTTCGATGGAGACGGGATCGTACCTCCTCGTGGGAACGGATCAAGCCGTGTCGGACACGTTCGGCTCGACGATGCATGGCTCTGGGCGAACCATGTCGAGGGCGCAGGCGAAGAAACAGGTGCGAGGTGAACAGCTGCAACAGCAGATGAAGCAGCGCGGCATTCTGGTCAAGGCGGTGTCGATGTCTGGGCTCGCCGAGGAAGCGGGATTTGCCTACAAGAACATCAGCGATGTCGTCGAAACCGTGGAACGCGCCGGGATCACCAAAAAGGTTGCAGAACTTCGTCCCATTGGCAATATCAAGGGGTAGGTGGAAATTGCAAAAACAGTGGCGAATTGGGCCGGGCTTGGCACAATACCACCAGCCGTTCATTCATGAGACGAGGTGGCTGGCATGGAGCAGCGGAAGAATCCACGGTTCCCGGTACGGTTCCGTAGTTCCTTTACGTCCCTGAACATCGTTGGAGGAGACGGCAACATCACGGATCTGTCGCTCCGAGGGTGCCGCGTGGAAAGTTCGACGGAAGTCAGACCGGGCACCTCCCTGGAACTTCGCATCCATACGTCTGAAGAGGAACCGCCACTCAAGATTCAAGAGGCCGTCGTCCGCTGGAGCCGCGGACAACAATTCGGGATGGAATTTGTGAAGCTGGAACCGGAGGAATGGGCCCGCCTGCAACACACCGTCACACAGCTCGAGCTGCAACCCTACCAAAAAGTTTCGACGGAAGACCCCTGTCAGACCGCGTGACTCCGGGTCAGTTCGCTAGAGATTGCTCAGTCCGTGCGTGAGGGCGTAACGCGCCAGCTCGACGGTCGATTGAAGCTGCAACTGTCGCATCATCCGTCCTTTGTGAAATTCCACCGTCTTGGACGTGATGTGCAGCATCCGGCCGATCTCCTTGGCGGTGTAGCCCGCCGCGACCAATCGTAGAATCTGTCGTTGCCGTTCCGTCAAGGAGCGCATCGTGCCGTCCGGGACTGCGGGAGGTTGGATGGGCGACTGCGGCAGTGCCGCGGAGAGCTCAGGAGAGACATACTGCTTTCCCGCCAGGACCGTTTCGATCGCGCGAGACAATTCTTCCCACCCGGATCGCTTCAGGACATAGCCAGAAGCGCCGATGCGCAGGGCTTCCTCCACATACGGCGTGTCCCCATACATCGAGACATAGAGCAGCTTGATGTTCGGCATCTGTTCCCGCAGCCGTCGGCCGGCCTGCAGGCCATTGAGGACGGGCATGGCGACGTCCATGAGCACCAGATCCGGCAGGAGCCGCCGTGCGACGGTGACGACCGAATGACCGTCCTGCACAGTGCCAACCAGATCGTAGTGCCGCTCCAGGAGATGGCGCAGCCCGTCGAGAATCAGCATATGATCGTCAGCGAGCAAGATACGAGGTTTGTTCATTCGATATTCCCGTGAGTGGAATGGAAACCGACAGCCGGGTGCCCTGGCCTAAATTGCTGGTCAGCGTCAGCGAGCCTTCCAGCAGGCGCACCCGTTCTCCCATGCTGACCAGCCCCAGGCCGCGCTGCACTTGGTGCCGGTCCTGAGGGGCAAAGCCTCGTCCATCATCCTCGATGTGCAGCACCACATGATCCTCGTGATAGGAGAGCCCCAAAAACACGTGCCTGGCGCCGGCATGTTTGGCGACATTGCGCAAGGCTTCCTGCGTCACCCGAAACAGGCACTCCGCCAGATGACGGCCCAGCGGCTTCCCCGGTTCGTCGAGCGCCAGCCGGACAGAAATATGCTCGCGTTGTTCAAATTCCTTGGCGCACACACGCAGGGCACTGGTAATGCCAAGGTCATCGAGCACGGATGGATGCAGCCGGTGGGCCAAGTCGCGCAGATGGTCGGAGAGTTCGGCGACCTCGTTCTTGACCAGCTGGAGAGTCGTGCGAGCGGCCTCTGGCAGCGTCGGGATCTGTTGCATTTGATCGTCGATGTCGAATGCCAGACTGATAACCCGCTGGTTCAGCTCATCGTGCAATTCCCGCGCAATGCGGCGCCGTTCATCGTCCTGCGCCGAAAGCAATTGAGCGGTGAGCTGGCGCAGCTGAGTCTGGCTGACTTCCAATGAGCGCCGGCTGGCTTCCATTCTCTGCTCGAGATGCATTTTTTCGGTGATGTCTTCCCCGATCCAGGCATACAGGCCGTTCCCGTTCGCGCTGTGCCCGATACATGAAAAGGCCGACGTCATGATCCGCTCCGACAGCATCGCACCCGGGGTCGCCGGGATCTGGTACCGCACATGGACGGTTTTTCCGCTCACACGGGCGGCTTCGAGATGCGGCGTCCAACATTCCGGTGCGCCGGGTGCCAGCTGCAAGGCCGACGGGAGTTGAGCGGGCCCGCCTTCGGGACGGTCGCCGGCGCTCGCGGCAGCGCGATTCGTGATCACCATGAGCAGGCGGCCTCCGGCGATCTCGATGACGCCCATCATCAAATCGGTGGAGTTGAAAAAACTTTGGAGCGTTGTTTCGCTTTGGCGGAGCGCCGCCGTCCGGGCGGTGACCAGCGCCTCCAGCTCCTGCCGCGCATGTTTTTGTGCGGTGTGCCAGATAATGGTGGCTGCGGTCCAATCGGCAATGATGACGAGCGATCGGTTGAACAATCCGAGGTGAAACGGGACGACAGGCGACATCCAATTCGTCCAAATTCCCGCGAGCGTCAGACCGGTTGCGCAGGAGGCGGAGATGAACGGAGCCATCGGGTGGCGCACTCTGCTCGTAAGGGTGATCGGAATCAGGTACAGGGCAGGGACAACAAAACCCAACGGAAAAAAGCCATCGAGAACAAAGATGGCAATGGTCATCCCGGCAATCGCCGCAATCAACCATCCCTGAGAGCGAGCTGTGGATTCGACGCGCGGGTTCATACTTTCAGCGCATCCCGGGTCCGACCGATGGAATTGCCTGATTATATTCGGTTTCTCCATCCATGAGAACCGTCGAAGCACCATGATATGTATCTAGCAATAACACTAGAACCTCTGTCGAGAAAAGCGGAATTAACTGGCCATTGTAAGTCAGTCTGGTACCCTCGCCTTGAGGTACTTGCGAGGCGGACAAACTCCTACAGGCGTTTCTTGAGAAAACCGCCGATGGCCCGGTCGATGGATGCTGCATCGCGCTCAAGATCACCATATCCGCTTTGTCGTCAATGCTGGGGACGGTTAACGGACGACAGGAAAAACGTACGTGGAAAAAACGGATAACGCTGCGACGGTGCTGGTGGCGGATGACGATGAATTGGTCAGGACCTTCGTTCGGGCGGCGCTCGAGCATATCGGTTTGAATGTGTACGAGGCGTCGCATGGCGCCCAAGCGCTGGAGCAGTTCGCTCTGCATCGACCTGACATCATTGTGTTGGATGTCTTCATGCCTGTCATGGACGGGTATGCCGCCTGTTCGCAGCTACGGGGTTCGGTCGGAGGCAGCCGTGTGCCCATCTTGATGATGACCGGTCTGGATGACGCCGAGGCCATCGCACGTGCCTATGAGCACGGCGCAACCGATTTCATCACGAAACCCTTAAATCCCACGATTCTGAGCCACCGTGTGAAGTACATGTTGCGTGGCAGCCGGACCTTGGATGCGTTGCTGCGGAGCGAGGCCAGGCTTGGCCTCGCACAACGGATCGCCAAAATCGGCAACTGGGAATGGCAGCCGCAGTCGGGGCATTTCTCAGCCTCGTCCGAGCTCTGCCGGTTGATGGGCATCCGGCCCCAGGATTTCGGCGGTACATTGGAGGCGTTTCTTCAGGCGGTGGATGCACAGGATCAAGACCGGGTCGAAAAGGCGCTCAGGCGGATTCTCACCGACCGGACCCCCTGCGACATCGACCATCGGATCGTGCTGCCGAATGGAAGTGACTTCAACGTCAATCTGCAGGCCGAGGCGATCTTTGATGACCAATTGAAGGCGTTGACCATCGTAGGCACCGCCCAGGATATCAGCGAGCGGAAGCGCTCCGAGCGCGAGATCCACAGGCTCGCCTACTATGACAGCCTCACCGGTCTTCCCAACCGGGTGCTGTTCAAAGATCGTGTCACGCAGGCGATCGCTCACGCGCGGCGCTATCGCTATCATCTCGCCGTGCTGTTTCTCGACCTGGACCGGTTTAAGCTCATCAACGACACGCTGGGGCACAACGTCGGAGATCTGCTGCTAAAGCATCTCGCCGACCGACTGTCCGAGTCGATCCGGCACAGCGATTCGATCGGCCGGTCCACGGAGACCGCCCAGACGCATGAGCTGGCACGCCTCGGCGGTGACGAGTTTACGGTGCTGCTGACCAATTTGAAGGATGTGCAGGATGCCAGCAAGGTGGCCAGACGCATTCTCGAGGGACTGGCACAGCCTTTCCTCGTGAGCGGACATGAGATTTTTGTGACGGTGAGCGTCGGCATCGCGATCTTTCCGGCTGATGGCGACTCCGTCGACATGCTCCTCAAAAATTCAGACACGGCGATGTATCACGCGAAGGAACAGGGGCGGAATAACTTTCAATACTATTCGAATGCCATGAATGCGGCGGCCAATGAGCGGTTGATGTTGGAGCGGGAGGTGCGTCACGCGACGGAACGCGAGGAATTCGTCGTCTACTACCAACCGCAAATCGATCTCCGCAGCGGCCGGATCATGGGCGCGGAAGCCCTCGTGCGATGGCAGCATCCGCAACGGGGATTGCTGGCCCCGGGGGAATTCCTCCAAGCCGCTTCGGATACGGGAATGATCCGGACGATCGATGAGTGGGTGTTGCGGACGGCTTGTCGCCAGAACCGGGCGTGGCAGCAACGGGGCCTCGCGGTCCCGAGCGTGTCCATCAACGTCTCCAATTCCCTCTTTCACGGGTCGACGCTGGTGAAAGCGGTCGAAGACGCGTTCGCTGAAACCGGTTTGACCCCCGATCGTCTCGAATTGGAATTGACCGAGTCCATCGCCATGCGCAACGTGGACACGTCGATTACCATACTACAGCAGTTGAAGGCGATGGGCGTGCAATTGGCGATCGATGATTTCGGGACCGGCTATTCTTCGTTGAGCTACCTCCAACGGCTACCCGTCAACCGGGTCAAGATCGACCAGTCGTTCGTCAGAGAGCTTTTGAGCCGCGTCCAGCCGGTGCCGATCGTGCGGGCCATCATTGCCATGGCCCACAGCCTGCAGCTGGAAGTGCTCGCCGAGGGTGTCGAAGAGGAGACGCAGCGATCGATTCTCCTGGCCGAGGGGTGCGATCAGGCGCAGGGGTATCTGTTCGGCCGTCCGATGCCGGCGGCGGAATTCGAGAAACTGCTTCGGGCTATCTCACTGCCGAAAGCCGGATGATCGGATCAGCCTCGCCCCCGATAGCCGTATAGGAGCGTGATGTTGATGCGGCGGCTGAGGTAGTCGTCCTTGAACGTGACGTCATCGGTTTCATGAAACAAGTCTGAGTTGAAGACGACTGCGCGGTTGGTTCGATAGGGAATCTTGACGGCCTGCGCTCCGACGTCCTTGAGCCAGTTGAGGATCTTGGGCTTGTTCCGGTCGCTGTTGTACTCCTTGAAGTTCCACTCCGAAGGCGCCTCCTTGTCATAGACCACCAGGCCGCCCGTGGCCGGATTCAGGTTGGCCTCGTCAGGCGTGATCCAAAAATTGACGTTGACGGCGGCGGCGTCGGCGTGGATGTTCAATCCGCGCCTGGCACTATCGTGTTTGAAGGCCCAAGCCTGGGTCAGCCGGTGGTGCTTGAAAATCCCCGGGAACTTCAATCGCAGCTCGTCGGCGATCTGAAACAGCAAGGGCGAGGCGAACCCATCGCCCAGGAACGCTCCGCAGTAGCCGTTCTCGTAGTCTTTCTTCCAGATGGTTGCTTCCCGACAAAAGCGACGCAGTGCGTCGAGTGCCGCTTCATTCAAGAGCTCGTCGACGAAGGTGACCTCCGGATGCCTGGCATGGTATTGCGACTCGACCGCTCCGGAATCAAGCAACGGGTTGAGCGCTCCCTGCGCCAGCCGCGGCGGAGGCTCGTGGAGGAGGATGCGGTTGAAGGATGGCCCAATCGTGGTCAGCTCCTGGGGAGCAATTTCTACACGGTTTCCCGTTGCCGCATCGCTGTTCAGGCGCTCGCATACCTGTCGCAGCGCCTCGAGGTAGGGACGTTGGGTCTGAGCCAATTTCTGCCGGTCGAGCAGATATTGGACCTGTTCGATGTCATGCTTGATGCGGGACCGATACACGTGGGTCTCGGCCACAGGTTTGCCATGATCGTGCCTGGCGCGTGCGATCTGCTCAAAGCATTCACAGGCTCTCGTGTCGTCGCCCGCCCATGACCAGGCCATTCCCAGATTGTACCGGGCCGTCTGATATCCCGGCATGAGAGCAAGGGCTTGTTGAAACGCCGCGATGGCATCGCGAAGGGTGCCGACTTCCATCAGCGCAAGTCCGAGATTGTTGTGCGCTTCCGCGTGCGCAGGTTTGAGTTCGAGTGCTTTGCGATAGCAGACGATCGCTTCCTCCGGGAAACCTTGTTCTTTCTTGGCGACACCAAGATTATTGTGCGTGTCCGCCTGGGCAGGGTTGATCGCCAATGCCTGCTGGTAAGCGCCTACGGCTCCGGAAAGATCTCCCGTATCCCGGAGGACGTTGCCGAGATTGCCGTACGCTTCGGAGTAGCGCGGATTCAGCGCGACGGCCTTGGAATACGCGGCCACAGCATCCTGGGTTCGGCCGGCCCTCTGCGAGACAACCCCAAGATTGAACCAGTACACGGGAGAGGAAGCCTGTTGTTCGACGGCGGCATGGAGATATTCCAAGGCTTCGGAGAGCCGCTGCTGCCGGTAGGTCACGAGGCCGAGCAGGTGGAGCGCTTCGGCATGGTGCGGGGAGAGATCGAGTGCCTGCCGGTAGGCGGCTTCCGCCTCGAGAAGACGACCGGCCTGCTGATGCATCCGGCCCTGATCGAGCCAGGTCTCGACCGTCGCCGCGGCGCGGGATCCTCCAACGGCTTCTTGACGACGTCGCTCGGCTCGATTCATGATGCCTCGGGCAGCCGGCCCCGAGCGTAGCCGAAAAGCGTCCAGCCGGTCAAAGGCCGGGAAAGGCCCTCACCACAAACGCAGAAATGGAGCGGAGATGAAGATCGTAAAACTGGCTGATTATCAGACATTTAGCCTAGATAAAATGAAGAAAAACAATATCTTTCAGACACCGCGATTTTTCTGCGACGTTTATTGCTTCGAGCCGGGGCAGGAGCAGAAAGGACATGTCCATGGCGAGCAGGATAAGGTGTATCTGGTGCTCGAGGGCCAGGGCACGTTTCAGGTGGGCGCAGAAAAGCACGTGCTGGGACCGGGGCAAGGCACGATGGCTCCGGCGGGTGAGGAGCACGGGGTCAAAAACGACAGCGGACAGCGGCTGAAAGTACTGGTCTTCGTCGCCCCCAACCCCTAGGAGACTACTGAAATCGTCTTCCAGCTTCGTTCTCGCAGCGCTTAAAGGCTCGACATACCGGCGTCGGGAAAGCGCTGCTCTGGCGGCTAGTCGTCTTTCTTGATTTTCTTTAAGCGGCGATCCAGGGCAAATCTGGTCAACCCCAGCTGTTTAGCTGCGAGGCTCTTGTTGTAATCGGCAAGCCGCAGGGCTTCCTCGATGATACTGTCCTCGATGTCGCCGAGGGTGTGCTTCCCCACCTGCATCTCGACCCGGATCACCTGACCGTCTGGATGAATGACGGACGTCGCGGTTTGCTTGGTCTGATCGCGCAATTCACGCGGCAGCACGCCGATGGTCAGCGTCCGTCCATTGCAAAAAATCGTCGCCCGTTCGATGATGTTCTGCAGTTCGCGGATGTTGCCGGGGTACTGATAGCGTTCCAATAATCCCCTGGCCTCGGCGTCGATCTCGCTCACTTCCTTGCCGAACTCCTTCCCGTAATGCAGTAGCGCCTTCATGCAGAGAGGAAAGATGTCCTCCGTCCGGTGTCTCAGCGGCGGCATTTCCAGCGCGACGACGTTCAGCCGGAAGAAGAGGTCTTCACGAAAGGCACCTGAGGCAATCTCTTTCTTCAAATCTCGGTTGGTGGCGGCGATCAGACGGAAATCCGCGGCAATGTCGGTCGTGCCGCCCAGGCGTCGGAACGTCCTTTCCTGGAGCACTCGTAGCAGTTTGGCCTGCATCGCCAAATCGAGATCTCCAATTTCATCCAGGAACAACGTGCCGCCCTCGGAGCGGTCGAGCAGGCCGAGCTTGCGCTGATGCGCGCCGGTGAAGGCGCCCCGCTCGTAACCGAACAACTCGCTCTCGAAGAGATCGCGCGGGATGGCCGTGCAGTTCACGCCGATGAAGGGATTAGCCGCCCGGCTTCCGTTGTGGTGGAGGACCCGAGCGACGAATTCCTTGCCTGTGCCGGTTTCTCCCAGCATCAGGACGGTGCTTTTGGGATTGAGCGCCACTTCGCGGATCTGGGCCAACAGGCTTTTCATCACCGGACTGTCGGCAATCAGATGATCGATCCCATACTCGTCCATGGCCTGCTCGGTCTGAAAGGTCACCCGGCGTCGGAGCGCCAGCAATTCCAGGGCCCGATCCAGTACCTGTTCCATCCCGTCGAGATCGACGGTTTTGATCACAAAGTCGTAGGCGCCGAGCTTCATCGCCTCGACCGCATCCTGGACGGTGCCGTAGGCCGTGAGCATGATGACGAGCGCAAAGGGCGCCTTGACGCGGCAGGTTTTCAAGGCGTCGAGGCCCGAGATGCCCGGCATTTTCACATCGAGGAGCATCAGATCCGGCACCTCATGGTCCAGTGCCTGTAAGAGCGCCTCGCCGGATTCGAAGGCGGTGACCCGGTGTTGGCGGCGGGAGAGGCGCTTCACGAGGGCGGACCGAATGGCCGGCTCATCGTCGGTCACAAAGATCGTGGCGTTCATATGGCCATTCCTGCCGGCTCCAGGGTCGGCTCAAGCGGCAGCCAGAGCCGGGCTCTGGTGCCCCGGCCCGGTTCGCTGGTTAAGGTGATGTCGCCTCCATGGGCCTCGGCGATATTGCGGCAAATGGCCAACCCCAACCCGGTTCCATGTTTCTTTCCGGTCGTGAAGAACGGCTGAAAGACCTGAGCCAGATCCTTTTTCGCGATGCCGGAGCCGGTGTCGGAGACCTCAATGAAGATGCCATTGTGGGCGGCGAGCGTCGAATGTCCTGCGCTGATTCCCAACTTGCCTCCGGAAGTCATGGCATCCAGGGAATTGTGACACAAGTTGAGCAGCACCTGTTTGATCTGGTCACGGTCGGCACAGACCACGAGGCCGGGCTCGCAGGGGCGAAGGATGTCGACCCTTTGGCTCTCCAACCGCGTGTCCAGCAGCTTCAATACGTCATCAACGATTCCGTCCACCGGCCACGTGGTCGGTACCAGGTCGCGCGGACGTGCATAATCGATGATCTGGTTGACGATGCGGTCCAACCGGCGGGTCTCATTCAAAATGATGTCGAGATCCGCACGCTTTTCGTCGGACGCGTCGATCTCGTCTCGAAGCAGCGCGGCGGTCGATCCAATGCCGACGAGGGGATTGCGGATTTCGTGGGCGATGCCTGCGGCCACTTGCCCGAGCGTCGCCAAGCGCTCGGTGCGGCTCAGCTGCTGCTGCATGGCATCGAGCGCGGTAATGTCGATGTTGAACCCTTGATACATCGTTGTCTGGCCATCTTTGTTGCGGATGGGAATGCGCCGGCTAAGGACCTTCCGGACCGAACCGTCGCCATGAACAAACCGAAGCACCGTCTCATAGGGACGGTCCTCGGCGATGGCTTGTGCGTATTCCCGCAAGACCCGGTCGCGATCATCCTGATGGATCCACTGCCGGAAGGCTTCCGGCTCGCCGGTCTCGTCGGGGTTCAAGCCGGCGAGGAGCTGGTTGTAGCGATTGCTGAAGGTGACGGTCATGCCCGAAGTGGAAAAAATTCCAAAGGGCGCATGGTCGACGATACTGCGATATTTTTCCTCGGATGCGGCGAGGTCCTCGTTCACTACGCGAAGTTCTGCCTCGCTGGCTTGCACGCTCGCGAGGTGCTCCCGGACTTGCCGGCTCATTGCGCCCATGACCCGGGTGAGTTCTCCTAGTTCGTCCTGCCGCGACAGGACCGGCACATTCGCCGGCACAAGACCGTCGGACGAACGAACGGATTTGGCCAGACCGATCAGCGGACCCGTAATTGAGCGGGCGATGAGCTGCAACGCGAGCACCATCAGGATAAACACCAGGGCCATGCCCCAGAGCACGCGCGCGACCAGCGATTTCCTCGAGAGGGCCATATTCGCGAGTGCATCGTTGAGCGCTTCCTGTTCCAGCCTGTCGAACCGTGCCATGTGCTCGCGCACGGTTTGCATCAGGGCTTGGCCCCGGCCTTGCTCGATATAGCGAACGGCTTCCGCGGTGTCTCCTTTCTTCACGGATCGGATCAGGTTTTCCTTTTCTTCCATCAACCGGGTGACCAGACGTTGCACGGCCTGCACGGTTTCATATTGTGCGCGGTGAGGACGGACAAGACCCAGGAGTATCTGTTCGACGGAGGGGAGATGTTGATGGGCATTCCGCGAGGGAATGAGATAGGCGTCTTGCCGGGTCATGACATAGCCCCGGAAGCCGGTTTCGTAATCGACGACCAGCCGCATGTATTCTGCCGCCGCACGTTGCGCGACATACACGCGATCCAGTTGTTCTTCATGTTCGGTCAGCGTTTCGAGGCTGCGGTAGGTTTCGATGCCCAGGATCACAAAGGCGGCCAAAGGAATCAGCGCCGTGAGCAATAGTTTCCTGGCGATGGGCAGGTTGTTGAAAAACCGAACCAATGGTCCCTTCATCGGGCCGTCTCGCTCCTTGCGCCTCATCGTAAGAAGAGTAGAGAAGCCATGTCAAATCAGTGGGAAGCGGCGGGCTCATCGATCGCCGCCGCTCATTCCACCCCTGTCCCTGCGGTCCAGCGGATCGCGCCTGGACGCCGGAGGGCCGGCCTCAGGTCCCAGACCATGGGAGCCGGGTCCAATGGCAGGAGTAAGAGGAAAATAGGTAGACCCCAGATCCGGGCTCCGCGGTGGAACATGCGACTCCGGTTCCACCTGACGTTCAAGACGGCGCGGTCCGCCGAGCAGATCATCGTTCGACCGGCTGAATGCCGAACCGGGCGAAGGACGGTCCTGCCGTGGTGTGTCATACCCAGTCGGCCGATCCGGATCCGTAGCGTGCTGGGTCAGATGCAGGTCATACCCATTGCCACGCACGTTGCCGGCGATGACGCCTTGGGCCATCGATTCAGCACGGATCAATTCGTCGCCATACACATCGGTCTGGTATTCCTCCGTATCGGCTTTCGCGAGCGATGACCAAACTGAATTGCCCTGCTCGCGCACGCGGATCTTCGTGACGGTCGAGAGTCCTGGCCGAATCGGATATTCGCGGATTTCATCCGGGGCCAAGGCAATGCGAACAGGCACACGCTCGGTAATGTGAATGAAGTTGCCGGTCGAGTTATCCGGCGGCAGCAGCGCGAACGGGCTGCCGGTTCCCGGCACGAGTCCTTCAACGGTGCCGTGGAAAGTGTGTTTGCCTCCGTAGAGGTCAACACGCACTTCGGCCGACTGGCCCGGCCGGATATCGCCGACCTCCGTCTCTCGCAGGTTAGCCTCGACCCAGAGGTGATCGAGCGGAACGATCGTCATCAGATTCGTGCCGGGCTTCACCCGATCGCCGACTTGCGCCTTGCGTTTGGCGACATAGCCGGAGACGGGCGCCCGAATCAGTTGCCGGGCATATTCCAGATGCGCATTGATGAATTCATGCTTGGCCAATTCCACGGCCGGATGCTCCATGACCGTTGTGCCGCCAATCTGGGCGTCGAGTGCATCGTACTCGGCCTGTGTTTCCCGCACATCGGCCTCCAGTGCCTGGAAGTGATCCGATGCGTTCTGCAAAACCTGCTTGGAGACGGCGCCGCTGGGAGAGGCTTTCCGGTAGCGATCCACATCGTGACGAACGACGTCCAATCTCGCCCGGCGGGCGGCAAGCTTTTCTCCGAGCTGTCGCTGCGTCAAGAACATGGCGTTGATGCGACGAACGGTTTCGCCAAGCCGCCCTCGCGCCTGCCCGAGGGCGGCGGAGGCTTCATGTTCATCGAGCCGGATCATGATGTCGCCCCGATTGACGAATTGAGTCTCTTCAAACAGCACGTGTGTGACGATGCCGGTGGCCTGTGCCGTGACGGGTACGAGATTGCCCGTCACATAGGCGTTGTCGGTTTGCACCCAATACCGCGCCGACGTCCACCAGTAGACCGCATACATCGCTGCGGCGAACATCAGGGCCATGGCGACGATGAGCAACCGGCGATTGCGCTGGGTGTGGAGCGATTCGTCGTACATATGCGCGGCCGAGGGCGGCAGGGAGGGAGTCGTGCTCATGGTCTCAGCTCGGTTGTGTGGCGGGTCGATTGGCAATATCCGGATTATGGTAGCCGCCTCCGAGCGCCTCGATTAGATCGACGGCCGCCACCAGTTGATCACTTTCCAGGGCTCGCAGCGAGTATTCCTGTTCGAGTACCGGGTAACGATGGCGTAGGACTTCACGATCGTCGTCGAGCCCGGTCACCAGCCTGACCTTTGCCAATCGCCAGTCCTCGGTCAATGAGGCAACGAGGCGACGGTGCGACTCGAGCATTTCTCGGGTGGATTGCCAGGCGCTGAGGCTGTCGGCAACCTCCCGAAGGGCGCCGAGCAAGGTCTCGTTATAGAGCTCGACAGCGGCGTCATATTCCGCCCGTTGCACGGAAAGTTCACCACGCAAGCGACCACCCTCGAAGATCGGCAGGCGGAGACCCGGCGCGATGCCATACGAAAAGCTTTGACCATTGAACAGAAAGTTCGCCAGCTTGTCGGCGCCCTTCGTCAATGTCAGCGCGTTGAAGCCGACAAAGGCGGTCAGATCGATCGTCGGGTAAAATTGCGTCTTTGCGACTTTGACGAGCCTTGCCGCCGAATCGGCTTTATAGAGCGTCGCCGCCAGATCAGGACGGTGCACCAGCAGTCCCATCGGGAGGTGTTCCGGTACGGGCACTGAATCAGGCAGCGCAGATGTCGCTTGGTTGAACAGACGGAGACCTTCGTCCGGTCCCTTGCCGGTGAGTCTGGCCAGCAGGTGCCGCTGCATGTCCAGCTGATCGCGCACGCCGGCCTGCCGTTTTGCCGCGGATTCATAGTCCGCGATGGCTTGCTTGAGCGCCAATTCATTGTCCAGGCCGAGTTGAAAACGCGTTTCCGCAAGCTGTCGAAGCTTACGCCGCAGATCGACGATCGCACGCACCAGGTCTAGTTGCCGGTGCAGGGCGTGACCGCGGAAATAGGCGCGGGCGATACCGGTCGTCAGGTGCAAGCGGACTTGCGCCCGTTCGGCTTCTTCGGCGGCCGCCTGCCCCAGTGCCGCTTGCAGCAGAGCCCGGTTCTTTCCCCAAAAATCGAATTCATAGCGAAAGCTCAGTGGATTGATGACGCCAAGGAGGATGCGCGCGCCGGCGACTTCGGGATTCAGGGCTGCGAACACACCGTGTTGCGAAATGCGTTCGTAGGTGAGCGACGCGTCCGCTTCCAGGAACGGCAGGAGCCGCGCGCCTTCGACGCGCACGAGCCCCTGTGCCTCGCGGAGCCGGGCTGACGCCAGTTTGAGGCCGGGATTGTCCTTGAGCGCCGCGTCCATCAATTGGTTCAGTTCTGTGTTCTGGAACTGTTCCCACCAGCGATCGTCCGGCCATTGTTCCAAACGGCTCGTCACCTCGGCGAGGGTCTCCTTCATTTCAGGCGGCTCAAGGTAGGCCGCCGGCGGGTCGCCTTTGGGAATCCAGGCACAACCGGACACAATCAGGAGTGCGATGACCAACAGCCTGCTTCCGTTCCCGTGCATGAATCGTGTGGTGTTGGTCACGGTTGCTCCATCAGTTCTTCCGCCTGCCGTTCCCGCACTTCATCGACTCGGTTCATGACCGGCACGCGGCTGGATTGGGCGCACCACACGAGGAGGGCGAGGCCCAGACAGAGGAAGCTCGACAACAGGAAGGCATCATTCAACGCCAGAATGCCGGCCTGTTGCTTGATCAGCAGCTGCAGCTTGCGTTCGATCATCGCCGGATCCAATCCGAACTCGTGCAACTTCGAGGTCAGCTCCTGAAATGAGTCGTACGAGGCACCCATTCGTCCCCCGAAATGGTCGCTGAGCTGCAACTGATGGAACGGAAGACGTCGAAACACGACGACGCCCTGCCACGTGATGCCGAGCGCGCCGGCGGCAATGCGGAATACATTCGCCAGTTCAGCCGCGCGCAGCATCTGGTCACCGGTCAAGCCATGCAACGTCAGGACTGTCAGTGGCGTGAAAAACGAACCAAGGAAGATGCCTTCGACGACCATCGGCCAAAAGATCTGATCATACGAGTGCGGATCATCGAAGAGCCCGATCCAATAGAACGTGGCGGCAAATCCGGCGGCATTGAGGCTGGCAAGCAGCCGTACATCCAACCGTTTGGCCACTTCGTGCATGATCGCGATCAGCGGCACGCCGAAGACGATCATGGGCACGAAGACCATGCCGGCGAGCGATGAGGAGTATCCCATCAAGACTTGAAGCTGCACGACAAAGAGCGCGAGCAAACCCTGCACCGACAGGAAGCCGAGTGTCAGGCACAGGAGACCGATCGCAAAATTGCGATGCCGAAACAGGCGCAGGTCAACCGCCGGCCAGCGCTCCCCGAGTTCCCACACGATCCAGACGGGTATCGTGGCGATCACGAGCCACAGGAGCGCCTGTAACCAGAGATCATCGAACCAATCAAAATCGTTGCCTTCGTTCAAGATGGTTTGCATGCCCATGAAGATCACGGCCAGCAGGAAGAACCCTACGAAATCGAACCGCGCGCTTCGACGCTCGAAAGGGCGCCGGTGCAACAGCGCGGAGGTGAAGCCGGCGATGGTCAGCGCCAGGGGGATGTTGAGATAGAACAACATCCGCCAACCCCACTCATCCGCGAGCCAGCCGCCCAAGGCCAGTCCGGCCGTGAACGGCATCAGCGTAAAGAGTCCCCAGATGGCTAACCCCATCGACTTCAGCCGGTCCGGATATTCTGTCAGTAACAGGGTTTGACCCAACGGGAGTGTGAGACCGCCGGCCAGGCCCAGGACGATGCGAGCCGGAACGAATGCGCCAATAGTGCTATCGATCGCGCAGAACGCCGAGGCCGCGGCATAGGCGAGGAAGGCGCCCACGAAGACGCGGGCTTCACCGTACCGGCAGGAGAGCCATCGCCCAACCGGAAACGCCAAGGCCAGGGCGATCATGAAATCCGTTTGGGCCCAGGTCCCGAAGCTTGGCAGCACGCCCCCAAGATCGCCTGCCGCATGTGGCAGGAGTGCGACGTAAGAACCGGCATTGAAGAGCACGACCATATGGGCAAGGCCCATCACGGCATTGAAAAGGACGAATTGCCATCCTATGAGACGGCACTGTTCGAAATCATTCAATGTGGTCTGCATGCCAATTAAAAAGAAGGCGAATAATGGGAGCGCTCGTTCACGGCTGGTTCGGACGCGATGTCGGCGTGAGGCGTCATCACCTCAGGGCCCGGACGATACGTAAAGTAGATAGCCAAACCGGTGAACAGCATACCCCCGACCAAATTGCCGAGCGTGACAGGGATCTGGTTCCACAGCCACCAGTCACTCAACGTCACATGGGCTCCCAACAACATCCCCACGGGGATGATAAACATGTTCACCACGGCATGCTCGAAGCCTTGTGAAAAGAACAGCACCGTGGGACCCCAGATCGCGAGAATTTTTCCCGACAGTGATGTCGTTGCAAAAGCAAAAACAACGGCCAGACTCACCATCCAGTTGCAGAGCACGCCTTTCGTGAAGACCGTGAGCATCCCGGCCCATCCATGTGCCGCGTAATAATTCGTCTTGGCTTCGGCGATGGCCATCAATTTGGTGCCGGTCGCGGTCAAGCTCCCATCGCCGGCGGTCGTGAGCACGATGGCCAAGAGGCCGGCGTACACGGTGCTACCGATCAAATTACCAAGAAAGACCCATCCCCAGTTCGTCAGCACACGCCGGAGACCGGCATTCATGTTTCCATCGGCACTCGCACAAGGTAACAACGCAAAACTCCCAGTGATAATCTCCGTGCGCAGGAGAATGGCCAGGCAGAGACCAAAGGGAAACAACAATGACCCCACAAGCCAGCTCCCGGTCTCGACTGCCGCGGTGATCGCC
Source organism: Nitrospira sp. (assembly GCA_036376045.1). Lineage (GTDB taxonomy): Bacteria > Nitrospirota > Nitrospiria > Nitrospirales > Nitrospiraceae > Nitrospira_C. Next base: position 13,072 of record DASVBB010000111.1, on the reverse strand, counting down.
ATACTGGTCGCGATGCCGAGATAACCGCCTGCGAGCGCTCCACGGATCAGGAGATGCCGAACCGGTAAATTCAGTTTCAGTCCACCGGCGTTCACCATGTCTTTGACGATTTGTTGCGGCTTTACATAATCATCCATGAAGCGGCTCCATTCGTGGTGGACCACAACAGATGCGTCGTGATGCCAATGTGAACGTCACGTACTACCGCAACTTTGGGGCCAGACACGTAGTTGCCACAGTGGTCGCCATAACTACATGACTTCGCTGGAAGTTGTTGAACTGAACACACCTCGACCGCATCACCCGTGCGAATGAGTTGTGAGTTCGAGGTGAGCGCGTTGTGCGGATTCGCTCGATATTAAAAGGTAGTCAGTGGGGAGTCCTGGCTAGGTACAAAAGCTCTTTACGCGCCGGAGGTCTGCCGGCGAAGAGGGGATCGACGAATCAGTTTCTTGGAAGAAAGACAGGTTTGGTCAGGTCGTTGTGGATCGAATTATTGTCGGCGTTGACGTCGATTCCCTTGAGTGGCGCCGGTTTGTTGAGGTTGACGTATTGGAATGTCCCGAAGGGCTGGATCTGCTCGTCCTTGGGCAATTGATTCCGGTTCCATCCCCCGCCGAGTGCACGGACAAGTGCCACGGAGCTTTGCAGGAGTTCGGATTTAATCTGCACAGACTCGATGCGTGCCGTCAGCGTGGCGACCTGGGCATAAATGAGTTCAAGGCTCGACGCCAATCCGCCCTGATAGAGCTCCGTCGTGAGGTTCTGTGCTTTGAACGTAGCCCCGACGGCGGCGTCCTGCCGGTTCGCGGCGAGCGTCAATTGGCCGGTCAAACTCAGGTTGTTTTCAACCTCGCGAAAGGCGTTGAGCACCGTCGATCGGTATCTGTCCTCTGTCTCGCGATAGGCTGACCAGGACTGCTGAAGCTGGGCGCGGCGGAATCCGGCTTGAAACAGCGGCATGGAAATGGTTGCACCGTAGGACCAAAAGCTATTGGCCAGCGAAATCAGATTAAAGCCGACATCCTCGAAGCCGCCGCCGGCCCGAAACGACACATTCGGAAAAAAGGCGGCACGGGCGATACCGATGGCCCGACTCGCTTGCGCCATCTGTCGTTCCATTTTGGCGATGTCGGGCCGACGTTCAAGCAAGGTCGAGGGGAGGGTCCGCGGAAGCGTGAAGTTCACCACGCGAATGTCATTGACCGGTTTGACCGTAAAGTTGGCAGGCGCCATATTGACCAAGATGGCAATCGCTTGTTCCGTGACCTGTCGTTGTCCTTGCACCCGCGCCAACTGCGTTTCGGTGCTGAATAACAGCGATTCGACGCGGGCCACGTCGAGCGCCGATGCGATCGCGCCGGCAAACTGGGCCTTGACGATGTCGAGCGATCGTCGGTAGAGATCGATCGATTGCGTATAGATGGCGACCTGCGCATCATAGCCGCGCAACAAGAAATAATTGGTTCCGATTTCCGCCTGAAGGCTCAGGCGTGCGAGTCCGTATTCGGCGGCGCGCTCCTCGGCACGGTAGGTTTCAATGCGGGTCGCATTGCGCAAGGCCGACCAGAAGTCCGGCTCCCAGGAGGCCAGCCCGCCCAGGGACACGCTCGAGGCCTGTTGCGCGATATCGCGGGGGAAAAACAACGCATTGACCGAGGCTCGATTATCCGAAGCGCCGAATCCCAGCCCGAGGCGCGGAAGGTACTGAGACCGCGCTTTCATCATCATGTCCCGGGCCTGCACAAATCGCTCGGCGGCGGCTTCGAGGTCCGGATTCGCCGCCATGGCTTGCTCGATCAGGGTGGTCAGGACCGGATCGTCGAACAGCTGCCACCAATCCGGCCGCAATTCGGTGTCCGAGGGATTGGCCTCGACAAAGGGACTCGCCCCATGCCAGGTGGCCGGGACCACATATTCGGGCGGCTGATAGGTCGGGGCAAGGTCCGCAGCGGGAAACAGATCGCTGCAGGCCGCCAGGTTCAGGAGGAGGAGAAGCGCGCAACTAGCCCGTAAGCCCGCACGTACAACATGCGTCATGTCCGTCCTGGGGTGCATCTCAAAGCCGCTCATTGCGCCGCTGACGTTGATAACGCTGATTGCTTTTTCTGATCTTCTTGCTTGTGCAACGGGTCTGCCGGAGAAGAGGGGTCTGTGTGTTCGAGGTCGTAGCCGGGCGCCGGTGTAACGATGCGGACTTTATCTCCTTCCAGCAGGGCAGCGCTGGGATTGTTCACGATGCGGTCGTTCGGAGCAATGCCCTCTGAGATTTCTACAGCGCTGTCAAGGAGCCGGCTCACGGTGATGGGTTGCATATGCACGCGGTCGTCGTCGGTGACGATGGCCACTTGGGTGCCGTGTTCCTGGAAGACCAACGCAGTGGAGGGAATCATGTAGACCTTCCTATCGACGGGGGCGGTGATGATGACCTTGCCGTAGGAGCCCGGCCACAGGGCTCTGTCGTCATTGTCAATTGTGAACACGGTGACGGCCGTGCGGGTGCTCACGTCAAATCCCTTGGCGACGGTCAGAAACTTGCCGGTGAAATGACGATCGGGCAATTGGGGGACAGTGACCTTGGCTGTCAACCCCGGATGCAGGAACGGACCAAACGATTCAGGGACATTCACGAACAGGCGCATCATGCTGACGTCGGCGACGGTAAACAGATTGCTAATCGAGCCGGGCGTGCTGATCGTGCCTTCTTTGTTGACGTAGTCGCCGACGTTGATGTTACGCACCGTCACCACACCGTCATACGGGGCGACGATCGTTTTGAACCGGATCAGCGCTTCGTAGTTCCGGACGTTCTGCTCCGAAGCTTTGACTTTCGCCGCCTCCGCTTTTGCCTCTGCGACTTTCACCGAGATCGATTGCTCGGATACCGCCTGGTTGGGACGCAGCGCGACCCACCGCTTGGCGGTAATATCGGCGAGGGCATACTTGGCGCGCTCGGACTCCAGGTCGGCCTTGGCCTGAGCATACTGGGCATCGAGGGCGGGTGCGTTGATCTCGGCCAGGATGTCACCCTTCTTTACCAGTGCGCCGTAGTCCTTGTACCACATCTTGACGTAGCCGGAGACCTGCGCGTAGATCGGCGCCTCGAACCAGGCGGTAATATTTCCTGGGAGCGTGATCGTCTCGCTCGCATCGCCTGGTTTGGGATGGACAATGGACACTGTGGGAATGGCATTCTCAGTGGTCTTCGTCTGCAGCGCCGCAGCGTCGCTCTTGGTCTCATAGATGCGATAGCCGACGTAAAGGAGAAACAAAATGAGGGCGGACAGTGCGACGACTTTTCCGCGGAGACGTTGCATCATGACGCAGGCTCCTTCTGTTGGGGCATTCGTCTGTTTTGGTAGACCATTGCGTAGACGCAAGGGACGAAGAACAGCGTGAAGAGGGTGGCGACCAGCAAGCCGCCGATGACGGCACGACCCAGCGGTACATTCGTGGAGTATCCCGTCGCCATCGGCACCATCCCGATGATCATGGCCGAGGCGGTCATGAGCACCGGACGGAAGCGGGTCTTTCCCGCTTCGATGGCGGCCTGCACCGCGTTGCCGTGCTCTTCGAGCCGCTCACGTGCATAGGACACGACAAGGATCGAATTCGCCGTCGCCGTCCCCATGGTCATGATGGCGCCCGTCAATGCCGGCTCCGACAGACGCGTATGGGTGAGAAACAACGACCAGGCGATGCCTGCCAGTGCGCCGGGCAAGGCGGTGATGATGATGAAGGGATCAAGCCAGGATTGGAAGTTGACGACGATCAACAGATAGACCAGGACAATGGCGGCGAGCAGGCCGAAGATCAGCTCAGAATAGGCGTCGTGCATCAACGAGGCCTGACCCTGGATTTCGAGCTCCGCGCTTCGGGGCTTCTCGTGCTCCATGTCTTTTGCGATTTTCTGGACATCTCCCAGGACGCCGCCGAGGTCGCGCCCCTCGGCGGAGACATAAACATCGAACAAGGGCATGATGTTCCCGTGCGTGACCACGCCCGGCGTGCCTTCTGCCGAGAGGTCGGCCAAATTCCCGAGCAACTGCACATCCTCTTTGGAAGGGTTGTCCGATGAATCAACCGGGACGGTCCTGAGACTGTTCAAGCTGTTGATCTGCGCCTGAGGGGTATAAACATTGATGAGGTAGGACATGCCGGTCGACGGATCGAGCCAGTAAATCTGATCCACCTGTTGGCTGCCGGCGGTGGTCATGAGCAGATTGTCGGCCATGTCCTTGAGGGTCCTGTTGACGCCGAGTCCAAAGGTACGGTTGCCCTCGACCATGAGGGTGGGCGTACGCATGGTCTGCTGGATGACGACGTCCACGGCGCCGGGGATCTCTCGAAACTTTCCGACCAACTTTCGGGCGAACTCGTAGTTCGCATACATGTCCGGCCCGTTGACCTGCACATCGATCGGCGCAGGCGCGCCAAAGTTGAGAATCTTTGCGGTCAAATCGGACGGTTGGAAAGTGAATTCGGTTCCCGGATACCGTTCGGTCAAGCCTTTTCGAAGCGTCCGCCGGAAATCCCAGACGGGCGACTTTTCATTCTCCAAAAGAATCGTCAGGTCACAATCCTGAGAGCCGATCGTCGGCGTTGGGATGAAGGCGAGGTTGTGTTGGCCGACCGGGAGGCCGCAATTGCTGACGATGTTTTCGACCTGTCCCGGGAGCAATTCCTCGATACTGTTGGAGACCAGCGTGGCCAGGCGTCCTGCGACTTCGATGCGCGTCCCGAGCGGGGCCCGCATATGCATCTGGATGACGCCGGACCTGATCTCGGGGAAGTAATCGCGTCCGAGAAAGAAAAACAGCGACAGCGACGCGAGCGCAATCACAAGCGCGATTTTGACGAAGGTGCTGCGATGGTCGATCGCTCGCTCAAGCAGCCGGCCATAGCCTTCGCGGAATTGGTGGAAGCGGCGTTCAAATCCCTTTTGGAAGCGGACGAAGGGATTGCCCGACGGGACTGCGGGCGACTGTGGATGAGGGTCATGCGGGTTCGGCATGGTGGCTCTTCATTAAATATTTTGCCATCGTCGGCACCAGCGTGCGCGACAAAATGAACGAGGCGATCATGGCGATGATGACCGCCTCTGCCATGGGCTTGAACAGGTACCCGGCAACGCCACCGAGCTCGAACAGCGGGATCCACACGATCGCGATGCAGAGTGTCGCAACCAGCGTGGGGACAACAATCTGATTGGCAGCGTCGATGATGGCCTGTTCCAGCGGCTTACCCATTTCGATATGGCGATCGATGTTCTCAATCATCACCGTCGCATCGTCGACCAGAATACCGACGGCCAATGCCAGCCCGCCCAGCGTCATCACATTGATCGTCTCTCCCAGCCAGTTGAGGCCGACGATGGCGGTTAGGATCGAGAGCGGGATCGAGGTCCACACGATCACCGTGGCCCTCCAGGAGCCAAGCAGCAACAGCACAATAAGGCCGACCAGTGCGCCGGCAAGCGCCATTTCATGCACGACGTCAAAAATGGAATCTTTAACGAAGGTCGAGGCGTCGTCGAGGAGCGTGATCTTGACACCCGCTGGAGAGACTTGCTCAGCGCGAGGAATCATCTTTTTAATTCCATCGACCACATCCAGCGTGGAGGCCTCGGTACTCTTCATGGCGACGATGATGACGGTTTGTTTGCCCTTCACCAGCACCGCGTTCTGCTGCACCCGGCCCATGAGCTGCACCGTCGCGACGTCTCGCAGGTAAATAAAGGCGTTGCCTTCCCGCTTGATCGGGATATCGCCGAAATCATCGATCTTCAACGGTGAGGCGTTCGTCAGCACGATCCAGTCGGTCGATTTGATCTTGATATCGCCGGACGGCAGCACGAGGTACTGCTTCATGAGGACAGTATGAATATCGCTCGGCGTGAGATGACGGGCGAGTAACTTCTGTTGATCAAGGTTGACCATGACCTGCATGTCCTGGCCGCCGTAGGGATGCGGCAGGACGATTCCAGGCACCGTCACGAGGAGGGGTCGGATTCGCATATAAGCGAGGTTGTAGAGCTCAGCCGGCGTCAGCTCCTCGGAGCTAATCTGGAGCATGGCCACCGGGATTGAGGATGGCGCGAGACGCATGATCATCGGGGGAGATATATCGGGTGGCAGCGCCTTCACGACGTTCTGCGCGATACCCACAATGTCCGCCTCTGCTCTGCCCACGTCGACGCCATCTTGAAGGTAAATATTGGTGATGCTGCTTCCGTAGTAGGAATGACTATGGATGTACTTGATGCCTTCCACGGTCGAAGTGAGGAAGCGTTCGAATAAATACGTGATACGTCCTTCTACCTGTTGTGGCAGCAGGCCGGAGTAGACCCAGACGACGGATGTTACGGGAATCGTGATGTTCGGGAAGACGTCGGTCGGCATGTGAAGTATCGTTTTGATGCCCATCACGATGATCAAGATGGACATGACCACGAAGGTGTAGGGTCTGCGGAGGGCGATCAGAACGATTTCATTCATAGGGTCACTGAACTCAGGGCAGAGGAATCTCTAGTGTAGTGCAACCTGCTTCGGGGTAGCAAACGGCTTACCCGTCGTGAAGGCGTCTGTTTTTGCTCGAGAGTAATTGCCACAATAGGCGCCATTTTTCCGCCGGATATATCACGTGCTGCCCCAGCGAAATCTTGCTCAGGCACATTCAGAGAGCGAAGCAATATAGCGATTTCGCACAGTACGTACTGTGCGAAATCTCACAGATACGTGGGCCCGTGACAACCCACGATCGAGAATCCTTCGGAACTGCCCGATTCTGGACAGTGCTCCCAACCGTCGAGCTGTAGGGTTCATGGTATCGATATTGCGAACCAAGCATCGTCGTGGGGCTGTGCCTGTTCCGGCCAATTCATTTCACAAAGAGGGTGGTGCGAATGCGAAAACTCGTCATGGCAGTGATGCTCGTGGTGGGACTGGCAAGTCTGGGAATGGGCGTTCCGGCTGGGGCCGAGACCTTGACGGTGGGCGCTGCTCCAAGCTTACGGGCACCCTTCCAAGAGATTCTCCGGATGTTTGAGCAGGAACATGGTGTTCCAGTGGAGGTGCGCTACGGTCCTTCGCATGCGCTCCGCCGCCAGATTGAACAGGGCGCCCCGATTGATGTGTTTCTGTCCGAGTCATTGCAAGAAGTCGAGACGCTCCATCACAAAGGACTGACCCTGCTCGGCGGTCCTCGTCAATATGCGCAGACTTCAATGGTGCTGGTGATGTCTTCAGCATCGCAGGCCACGGCGGTCTCATTCGGTGAGGCGTCGAACCATGGTGCCTTGCGTGTAGCCGTGGTCGATCCCAAAGCATCGAGCCTGGGCGCGATATCCGTGAAAGCCCTCAAGCAAATGGCTCCTTTGTCGCCGCATCATGCACGGCTGGTTCTCGTCCACCATACCGACGAGGTCGTCCGTCTCGTCAGCGGAGGCGAGGCCGATGTGGGTATCGTCTACCGCGCGGATGCCATCAACAGCGGACAGGTCCGCATTATCGATGAAGTACCGGTCGAACGCTCAATCCCGGTTGTGTTCGGACAAGCAGTGGTCTCAACCTGCCGGAAGGACTCACTGCAGGCTGCCGAGCAATTCCTCAATTTCATGATGAGCCCTCGCATCCAGAAACTGTTGCTCAAGTACGGCTTTGATGCGATATCAACGAAGGCCACCGTGGGGTAACGTCCCGCAGCACCGCTAGTAACGGTCGAATACTCGGCCGTGCATCGCGCGATGCTCTCGGATTGCTGACTGCGATCGAGGGTGTTGACGATCGCTTCCGCCGTGCCAGCCTCATCCATTTTCCCCTGAACATCGCCGACGCCGTTCAGCAGCAGGGCTCTGGTACGACCTATGCGAGAGGTACGAGAGCACGCTCGAATGGCGGCAAACGTTCCTCGTCCTAGTGGAAGTCCGAGGCGGCGGCCTGACCGGCCTAGGGTACAGCTACGCCAGCTATGGATCGGCCTATGTGACCAAAGAGCTGTTGGCCGATATCGTGATTGGACGGGATGCGTTCGGCGTCGAGGAGTGCTGGTGGTCGAGGCACCGGCGTTTCCGGAAGAGAAGGGAGGTCTGCCATGGCTTTTCTACCGTTCCGTGAGCGGGCGAGAATCGTGCTCTTCCGTTGGCCGGCCATCATTGCCGGACTCTTTGTAGCGCTGGGGATCCATATCGTTCTCACAGCGTTCGGACTTGGTGTGGTGTTTCTTCAGACGCAGTCGGCGGAGAGTGGCGGCAGCATGGCTGCGGTGGGACTGCTGTTGTGGAGCGGTCTGGCGTGGATTACGGCCGCATTTATCGGCGGCTATGTCACTGCCTGGGTCGCTGACGCGTCTCGATATATGGAAAGTCTCTTCCATGGACTGGTGCTCTGGGGCGCCATGACCTTTGTACTGATGTTCCTTCCGCCAAGCACCATGGGTCTTGGAATGGATACAGACTCGCTGCCGGCTCAGAGCATCGTCTCATCAGTGGCCTGGTTCGTCGCTATCGGCGGATTGCTTTCGCTCGGCACCACCGTCTGGGGTGCCATCATCGGCTCGCGGGTCGTGGCTGAGGTGGAAACGAAAGAAGCCGGGACGTATCGTGCGGCATAAGGAGAGACCTATGGTGCATCGGCGGGGAGAGAACAACGAGCAGAAGGCGGCGACCATCCGGGAGTGGATCGATCCTGAAGAGCGGATTACCGTTCAGTTCGATGATCAGCGAGACCTCAACGCCGAGGTGACCGGTTGCACCGATCAACTCGTCTCCTTATCCCTGGACACGGCGGTCCCGCACATGCGGCAGGAGATCTCGCTGCCGCTGAGTGCGGTCGAAGTCTCGGAGGATCATTCCCACTACACGCGCGACCCCGAGCGTCCGCTCCAGCGAAAGCGCATGATGCTCATCGCGCACGGGAAGCGTCCGGCGGTCGTGCTGTGAGTGCTAGCGGGCAGGTGAAGACGCCACACGGCCTTCGACGCCGGCGGTGATGCAGGACTCCATGACGGCTGCACGACAGCGGCCGTGTGGGGCAGAGAGCTTATTGACGATGTCTGCCAACGCTTTTTCCTTGAGGCGGCTGCCGTCGTAGTCAATCAGTACATGATCGGGGATCACGTCAGTTTCGACTCGGGCGATACCGTCGAGTCGCATCAAGACCTCGACGATCGCCTGCTGCGACGGACGACACCCGTCGCCGGTCAGCGCAAGCGCGGCACGTTCAAGCGGAAGTGCCGGGTTGCTCCACAGAAGGGTAGAGACGGCAGCCAGGCATACAGCAAGGCCTGGCCGCGCTCGATTAGCCCATTGTGAAATCCGCTGTCTAATGGGCCGGCACCGGGGTGATTTCAGTCTGAGGAACGGCGACCTTCCATGGCACCATGGGCATGAGAGGCGCCGGCTTGGCATCAGGCGACGCCACGAGCACGGCAATCGCACCGCGCAGGGCCGCTGTCAATGAATGGGTGACTAGAGGATAGGCGCCGGCTGATTCGACGACGACGTCGAACGTTGCCGCGCTGCCCGGGCCCACCACGTAGGTTTGGACTCCCGTCAGCTTGTTGGCCGGGTTGCCGCTTTCATAGACGTTGTCCCAAATCTCGCCGATGGGATGGAATGCCGAGAACTCGTTCGGACCCGCGTTGACGAAATAAATCCGCACCCGCTCCCCCGGCTTCGCGTCCAATTTTCCGCCGCCGCTCACGAAGGGATGATATTTGAAGATCCCGCCGTTGAACATGACGCCGTCGAATTTCCGGTCGAACATGCTCTGGACGTCGTCAGGATTCTTGAAATATTCCGATTGCACCAACACATATTCACGATCAGCTTTTGGCCATGCTTTGGCGTCCTTCGGGTCGACGATGACGGCACCGAACATGCCGCGCGCGATATGCTGGATCATTGGAGGAGCGCCGCAGTGGTAGAAGAAAATGCCTGGCTTCTTCGCGACGAAGGTATACTCGATCGTCTCGCCCGCATTGATCGCCCGGTAATTCTTCAGGAAGTCAATCTCAGCCGCATGAAAATCCATGGCATGCGGATATTTATTGGTGGCCGGATTGGTCAACGTAAACTTGACCGTATCGCCTTCGGTCACCCGCACGACCGGCCCGGGCATTTGACCGTTGAAGGTCCACGCCGCGTACTTTTCGCCGCTTCCTTCGATGACCACGTCGGTTTCGACGGCTGTCATTGAGACTTCATGAGTCTTGGCGAGGGCCATGGTGGAGGAGATCGTCAGGCCGATGAAGGTGCTTGTCGCCAGTCCTATGGCAAACAAAAGCCGTTGAAATGGGCGGGTGGTGAACATGGAGTCTCTCCTCTCTAAAAGGTAATCGGCGCAACGAGGCCGTGAATCGTCAGGAATGCCTATGATTCGACTTACGCGGGAGGATACTCACAGGAGGTGCCACAAAAACATGACGAATGTCATGTTTTTGAAAAAACCTGACGAAAAGGCTTAGGAGATTAGCTTGAGGCAAGGGCTTTGAGCCGTTCGGGGTCCAGGATGACCAAGCGGTTTGCGGTGCCGGAGACCAGGCGGTCGCGTTTGAAACGGCCCATGATCCGGATGACAGTTTCCGTCGTGGCACCCACCATATTCGCCATGTCTTGCCTGGTCAATCGCATGGGAAGCTTGATGCCCTGAGGATCTTTGATTCCATTCCTCGTGGCGAGGTCGGCCAACAGCGCCGCCAGCCGCTGGTCGGCACGATCCAGTGCAAGAATTTTGGCTTTTTCCTGGGCCTCGTTGAGCCGGTTTCCCAGGTATTTGATCACTTCCATGGCCGCGTCAGGGCTGCGTCTCAGCATGTCAAAATACGCTTTCCTGCGCATTCGGAGAATTCTGACATTTCCCATCGGCTGTGCCGTGCCGGGATGATGGCCGCCGTCAAAGGCTGCCGCATCGCAGCAGAAGAGGTCACCGGGCATCAGCATCTTGAGCGTGCATTCTTTCCCGTCCGACGTCGATTTCACGCACTTGACCGTGCCTTCTTTGACAATATGGAAATATTCGGTCGGATCGCCTTCACGGAAGATCAGGTCGTCTTTTCCGTACCGGGTTTCTGAGAGTTCCCCGAGGACGCGTTGACGATCCTGTGGGCTCAGGATGTTGAGCAGGCGGACGTGGTCAAGCAAACTGTCGGTAGAAACGCCGATCCGTTTACTTGACGATGTTTTTGGCCGCTTCGACAATGGAGCGCGCTCCGATGCCATAGTGGTCGACGAGCTCGTCCGGCTTTCCGCTGTGCGGGATGGCGCGCACGGCCAGTTTATGGACCCGGACGCCTTCCGACGCGACCGCGTCGAGAACCGCATCGCCCAAACCGCCGTGCGCATAGTGATCCTCGACCGTCAGCATACGGCCATGGGTCGCCGAGGCGCTGGCGAGCAGCGCCGTGCGATCGATGGGCACGATGCTGTAGAGATCGATGATCCGCACCGAGATGCCGGCAGCCTTGAGTTGGTCGTAGGCCTTGAGCGCTTCAAAGAGCGTCACGCCGGCGGCGACGATCGTGAGCGCGTCGTTTGCGCTCTGGCGCAATACCTTGGATCCGCCAATCGGAAATTGTTCTTCCGGTCCATAGAGCACCGGCGATTTTGGCCGGCCTGCGCGCAGATAGACCATGCCTTTGTGATTGGCCGCTGCTTCGACCAGACGATAGGTGGAAGTCCCGTCAGAGGGGTAGAGCACCGTGATGCCTGGCTGCGTCGCCATCATGGCAATGTCTTCCAGCCCCATTTGCGACGGGCCGTCCTCACCGATGCTGACCCCGACATGTGTGCCGACGAGCTTGATATTGGATTGACTGATCGCGGCCATGCGGATGAAATCGTACGCCCGAGTAAAGAAAGCGGCGAAGGTCGCCGCGAAAGGAATTTTTCCGCATGCCGCCAGGCCGGCCGCTGCGCCGAGCATGTTCTGTTCGGCGATGAAGTTTTCAAAAAAGCGGTTGGGAAACTTCTTCCCGAACTTTTCGGTATACGTGGAGTTCTTGACGTCTGCATCCAATGCGACGACCAGCGGGTTGACGCCGCCCAGCGCTTCCAAGGCGGCACCGAAGGCTTCACGTGTCGCGACGGAATCGCCCACCTTGTACGCGGGGGCTGGCAGCGGCTTAATCGACGGTGCGGCAGTCGAAGGAGCCGACGGACGTCGAATCACCGGGGCCGTGCCATTGGGTTGCAGCTGCTTCGTCAATTCATCGATCGCCCGTTGCTCTTCAGCGCCTTGGGGGATTGGCTTCCCGTGCCAGTTCGGATGGTCCTCGATGAACGAGATACCTTTGCCCTTGAACGTCCGAGCGAGGAGGACGGTCGGTTGGTGCTTCGTGCGGGCGGCTTCATCAAATGCGTTCAACAGCGCCTGCAAATCATGTCCATCAACGACCAACGCATGCCAGCCGAACGCGGACCAGCGGGCCCGATAGGCTTCCATGTCGTGTTGTAACATCGTGGGATCGCTTTGACCGAGCCTGTTGATATCCACAATCGCGCAGAGGTTGTCTAACTGCTGCTGCCGTGCCGCCTCTATCGCCTCCCAGTTCGACCCCTCGACGGATTCACCGTCGCCCATCAACACGTAGGTGCGATGATCGAGCTTGTCCACATACTTGGCGCTCAATGCGATGCCAACGCCCACGGGCAACCCTTGTCCCAGCGAACCCGTCGCCATGTCGACAAACGGGAGACGGGGAGTGGGATGGCCTTCCAGGTCGGAGTGGAGTGTCCTGAGCTTTAAGAGGTCCTGTTTCGGGAAGAGTCCGGCTTCCGCCCACGCGGCATAGAGCAGCGGCGCTGCGTGGCCTTTCGAGAGCACGAACCGGTCACTATTCGGGGCTTTGGGGTTTTTCGGATCATACCGCATGACGGAAAAGAAGAGTGCGGCGACGATGTCGGCCGCGGAGCAGCAACTCGATGGATGACCGCTGCCGGCGGCGCTGGTCGAGCGTACGCTCTCCATGCGCAGATGGGTCGCAGTGTTTTGAAGGGTCGCCAGTTGTTCGTGGGATAAAGTGGTTCCAGGCATGCGCGCTCCTTACGTCGGGATCGGAATCGTCATGAAGGGGA
>DASVBB010000101.1:0-17699 GCA_036376045.1 Nitrospira sp. | reverse complement strand
CGAGCTTCCGCCACCCTTTTTGACGTGAAGATTGCCGTCGGCCTGACGGTCGAACAACACACCGAGCTCGAGCAGCCATTTGGCGATTGCCGGTCCATCCTCCACCATGACCTTCAGCAGGGCATGGTCATTCTGCATATGCCCGCCCTTCAAGGTGTCGATGAAGTGGGTCACGGGGGAATCTTCCGGCGCCACCGAGATCTGCATGCCCCCCTGCGCCATCACGCTGTTGGAATCGCCGAGTCGCAGTTTCGTGGCCAGCATGACCTTCGCGCCCGCCCCGTGCGCATGCAAAGCTGCCGCACAGCCCGCACCTCCACCGCCGACCACCAACACATCGGTCGAATAGTGGGGAGACAACTCCAGATCCTCCTGGATCGGGCTGTCGCCTTCGAGCAGCGCCGCCAGCTCGATGACGGTTCGGTCCCCTTTGTTGGGACCGAAGCGAATCGGGCGATAGGCGCTCGCACGGTAGTCCGGATGATACTTGTGGATCAGCTGATCCCGGTCAGCAGGGGAAAATTTCGGAATGGTCTGCTTGCGGCGGGCATCCCTGGTGCTATGGACGATTTGTTGGAGTGCGTGAATGTCCATGAATGTCGTTCCCAGCGATCGGCGGCTGCGTGCCGATGGCCGGCTTCTTCCCGTCTATTTCACCGTCGCACAGTGGTCGGCGAGTTCTTTGTCGTTCATCTTGAGGATTGTATTCCACTCGTCGTTGAACCGGCCGTCCTGGATCTCTTTGATCCGCGCATCCAATCCGACCGGCTTGTCGCTAAAGTGCGCTCCCTGGGCGCGGCTGACATACAGCGCCACCAGATTCGGCGCAATGTCGGCGATGCAGACCGGTGTGCACATCCCGCACATCACGCAGTCCATGAACATCTCGGACACGCTTTTGAAATCGCCAAACACCGCCTTCCAGACGCCTTCGCGCACGTCGATCTTCTGCGGGCAGGCTTCCGTGCAGGCGTTGCAGTTCCGGCAGAGCGGGGCCTCGGGGTAGAGATTGAAGAGATCCTGCTTGGGGTCCTCCAGCTTTTGAATGTCGTACGTGGCCTTACGTGCAGGAAATGGCGGCATCATCGTAAAGGACATACCGTCCTGCACCGCCATTTGACAGGCCAGACAGGTGCGGACCTTCGGATCGTCCTTCGTGCGGTAGTACGTCGCACAGGCGCCGCAGAAGCCGCCGAGACAGCCGACCCCACGCACGACGTCCTGGCCGGCGTACCACATTGCCTTGATGACGGTGATGCCTTCCGGCACTTCCACCTTCTTGCCGGAAATCTCGATCGTCACCATGCGAGGCTTCAAGACCTCGGGTTGGTCGATGATATTTTGGCTGTCTGTCGTTTCTGTCGCCATGTTTAGTCTCGTGAACCGTGATGAGCGATCAACCACCAGGATCACTCATCACGGATTAGTCCTCACGTCGCTAGGCGATCGCGTCGATGATCTTGTTCAACGTCGCGCTGGGCCGCATTGCCCTCGAAGCCTTCTCGTCGTTCGGATGATAATATCCACCGACATCCTGAGGCTTGCCTTGCGCGGCTAACAACTCCTGATCGATCTTCGCGGCGTTGTCGCCAAGATCCTTTGCGATCTTGGTGAACCTCTCTGCGATCTTCTTGTCAGCTGTCTGCGCCGCCAACGCCTGCGCCCAGTACAACGCGAGATAGAAATGGCTGCCGCGATTGTCGATTTCGCCGACCTTACGGGCTGGCGACTTGTTGCTTTCGAGGAACTTCGCGTTCGCTTGATCCAGGGTATCGGCCAGGATCTTGGCCACCTGGTTGTTCCCGACCTTGGCCAGGTGCTCGAGCGAGGCCGCAAGCGCGAGAAATTCGCCCAGAGAATCCCAGCGAAGATATCCTTCCTCCTGGAACTGCTGAACGTGTTTCGGCGCCGACCCGCCGGCGCCGGTCTCGAACAAGCCGCCCCCGTTCAACAGCGGAACGATCGACAGCATCTTCGCGCTGGTGCCGATTTCCAAAATCGGGAACAGGTCCGTGAGGTAGTCGCGGAGCACGTTGCCCGTGCAGGAAATCGTGTCCTTGCCTTCCTTCATCCGCTCCAGGGAGAAGCGGCAGGCATCGGCCGGGGACATGATTTTGATCTCGAGGCCATTCGTGTCGTGCTTCGGCAGGTACGCATTCACTTTCTTGATCAATTCCGCGTCATGCGCGCGGTCCTTGTTCAACCAGAACACCGCTGGGGCACCGGTGGCCTTGGCGCGTGTCACGGCCAGCTTGACCCAATCCTGGATCGGCGTATCCTTCACCTGGCAAGCGCGCCAGATGTCGCCTTCTTCCACCTTGTGCTCGAGCAGGGTCTTGCCGGATGCATCGACGATCCGCATGGTGCCGTTGCCCGGCGCCTTAAACGTCTTGTCGTGGGAGCCGTACTCTTCCGCCGCCTGCGCCATCAAGCCGACGTTGGGCACGCTACCCATCGTCTTTGGGTCGAAGGCGCCGTTCTTCTTACAGAACTCGACGACTTCATGGTAGACCGGCGCATAGCTGGAGTCGGGAATGACGCACTTCACGTCCTCCAGTTTGCCTTGAGGATTCCACATCTTACCTGAGTCGCGGATGACCGGCGGCATCGAGGCGTCGATGATGACGTCACTCGGCACATGGAGATTGGTGATGCCCTTGTCGGAGTTCACCATCGCTATCGGCGGCCGCTTCTTATAGACCTCTTGAATGTCGTTCTCGATCGCCTTGCGCTGATCCTCGGGCAGTGACTTGATCTTGGCGTACAAGTCGCCGAGACCGTTATCCGGATCGACGCCCAGCTTCTTGAGCGTCTCGCCGTGTTTTTCGAAGACATCCTTATAGAAGACGGTCACGGCGTGGCCGAAGATCTTCGGATCCGAGATCTTCATCATCGTGGCCTTCATGTGCAGCGAGAACAGGACGCCCTTCTTTTGGGCATCTTGGATCTGCTCTTCCAAGAATTTGCGCAACGCCTTGACGCTCATGAAGGTGGCATCCAGAACCTCACCCGCTTGCAGGGCGATCTTCTCCTTGAGCACGGTGGTCTTGCCGTCCGTTCCCACAAACTCGATCTTCGCGGTCGTCGCGGCGGGTATCGTCAGGGATTTTTCATTCGATCGGAAATCGCCGCCCGACATATGCGAGACATGGGTCTTGGAATCGGAGCTCCACGCTCCCATCTTGTGCGGATGTTTGCGGGTATGGGCCTTCACGGAGAGCGGAGCCCGGCGGTCGGAGTTTCCTTCGCGCAGCACGGGATTGACGGCGCTGCCCTTCACCTTGTCGTAGCGAGCCTTGATCTCCCGTTCCTTGTCGTCCTTGGGATTTTCCGGGTAGTCCGGCAGCTTATAGCCCTGACTCTGCAATTCCTTGATCGTGGCCACCAACTGCGGAGCCGAGGCGCTGATGTTCGGGAGCTTGATGATGTTGGCTTCCGGCGTCTTGGCGAGTTCGCCCAATTCAGCCAAGGCATCGGGCTGCTTCTGTTCCGGCGTCAGATATTCCGGAAACACGGCGAGCACTCGGCCGGCGAGCGAAATGTCGCGCAATTCCACGGTCACGCCCGCCGCCTTCGAGAAGGCATTGATGATCGGGAGAAAGGAATAGGTCGCCAGCATCGGAGCTTCGTCAGTCTTCGTATAGATGATCTTGTCTGCTTTTGCCATGATATGTCCCTCTTTTAGTCGATGGTTTTAGTTCAGCGCGTTCAACGCCGAACCGGCCTTAAACCACGTGATCTGCTGTGTGGTCATGCTGTGATTCGCTTGAATTTTCACATCACCGCTCGGTTTGTGAACCACGACCGTGACCGGCTTGCCCGGCGCCAGGTTCGCCAGATCGACGACGCTCAGGCGGTCGTTCATCTCGATCTTGTCGTAGTCCTTGGCATCGGCGAAGGTCAACGGCAGGATGCCTTGCTTCTTCAAATTCGTTTCATGAATACGGGCAAAACTCTTCGTGATGACCGCGCGAACGTTCAGGAAGCGGGGCGACATCGCGGCGTGCTCCCGGCTGCTCCCCTCACCGTAATTTTCGTCGCCGACCACGATCGACCCGATACCCTTCGCCTTATATGCACGGGCAATCTGCGCGATCGTGAGGTTCGACTCACCGGTGAGCACGTTGGTGCCCTTTCCAGGTTCCGACGTAAATGCGCTGTTGGCGCCGAGGAACATGTTGTCGCTGATCTTGTCCAAATGCCCGCGGAACTTCAGCCAGGGACCGGCCGGCGAAATGTGATCGGTTGTGGTTTTGCCCTTGGTCTTGATGAGCAGCGGCAACTTGTCGAGATCTTTTCCGTCCCAACGCGGGAACGGCTGCAAGAGCTGCAACCGCTCGCTGGTCGGCGGAATGTCCACGGTCAACTGATCGCCGTTCTCGGCCGGAGGCACAAAGCCTTCCTCGCCCTTGGCAAAGCCCTTTGCCGGTAATTCCTCGCCCACCGGCGGCTCAAGCTTGAATTCCTTGCCGTCTGCGCCCTTGAGCTTCTGGTTCACAGGATCGAACCCGAGGTCGCCGGAGATGGCATAGGCCGTCACGACCTCAGGGCTCGCCAGGAACGACAGCGTCTCGTTGATGCCGTCGTTGCGGCCGGGGAAATTACGATTGAAGGAGCTGACGATGGAATCCGCCTTGCCCTTGACCCCATCCGCCCGCTTCCACTGGCCGATGCAGGGGCCGCAGGAATTGGAAAGCACCGTACCGCCGAGCTGTTCGAATGTATCCAAGAAGCCGTCGCGCTTCATCGTGTGATAGATGCGCTCGGAGCCGGGGGACACAAGGAACGAGGTCTTGGCTTTCAGACCGGCCTTCAAGCCCTGCTGCGCAATGTGGGCGGACCGGCTGATGTCCTCATAGGAGGAATTGGTGCAGCTGCCGATCAATGCGGCCTTCAGCTGGACGGGGTAACCTTTTTCCTTCGCCTCCGCCGCAAGCTTCGAAATGGGACGCGCCAGGTCAGGCGTATGCGGACCGACCACGTGCGGCTCGAGCTTCGACAAATCCACTTCGACGATCTGATCGTAATGCTTCTCCGGCGATTGATAGACCTCAGGATCGGCCACGAGCAGCGCCTTGTTGGCGGCAGCCAGATTGGCGAGATCCGATCGGTCGGTGATGTTCATGTACGCGACCATCTTTTGATCGAACGGGAACACAGATGTCGTCGCTCCGAGTTCAGCGCCCATGTTGCAGATGGTGCCCTTGCCGGTGGCGCTGATCGTCTCGGCCCCGGGACCGAAGTATTCGACGATCTTGTTCGTGCCGCCCTTGACGGTCAGCAGACCGCAGAGATACAGGATCACGTCTTTTGGCGAAGCCCAGCCGCTCAGTTTTCCGGTCAGTTTCACTCCGATCAATTTCGGGTGGAGCACTTCCCACGGCAGGCCGGCCATCACTTCCCCGGCATCGGCTCCGCCAACACCGATGGCCAACCCTCCGAGCCCCCCGCCATTGGGCGTATGTGAGTCGGTCCCGATGATCAGGCAGCCCGGGAACGCATAATTTTCCAGCACCACTTGATGGATGATGCCGGCACCGGGCTTCCAGAATCCAATTCCGTACTTCCTCGCGGCCGACGCAAGGAAATTATAGACTTCTTTGTTTTCGTCCATCGCGCGAAGGAGGTCCTTCTCCGATCCCATCTCGGCGCGAATCAGGTGATCGCAGTGGATCGTGCTCGGCACGGCCACCTTCTTCTTGCCCGCCTGCATGAACTGCAGCATGGCCATCTGTGCCGTCGCATCCTGCATGGCCACGCGGTCGGGCCGCAGGAACAGCATCGCCTTGCCGCGTTCCCAGGTTTGGGTCTCGAAGTTATCGGCGTGAGAGACCAGAATTTTTTCGGCCAGCGTCAGCGCACGGCCGAACTTCGCCCTGGCCTTCGCACAGGCGTCGGGCATCTTGGTGTAGAGTTTTTTGGCAAGTTCCATCGACATGATGACGTCCTCAATCCGGAATTAAGAGTTGAACCACTTACTTCAGCGGCGGCACTTCTCTCCGCTTAGGCGCCGCATAGTTGACGAGATAATCGAACAGCCGGATCAGCCGGCTGTCCTGGCGCTTCTGATCGACCCAATGACCGATGAGTCCGATCGTCCGCGACAGAATGAAGAACCCGTTCAGGCTGTCCACGGGGAAGCCCAGGTCGACGAGAACGGCAGCCATGGTCCCGTCCACATTCAAGATCAGATTGTCTTTTTTCGCCGCCGTCACCTGCTCCACTTGCAGGGCAAAGTCGAGGCAGGGCGTCTTGATATTGAGGCTCTTCACGTAGCCGACCAATTCCTTGACGCGCTTGTCCGGATTGCGGAGGCTCTTGACGCGATGGCCGATGCCCGGAACCGGTCCCACATTCTTCTTCATGTAGGCCAGAAACTCGTCCACGGTCATCTTGTTGTCGACGGCATGCTTGAACCAACGGCCGGCATCGGTGACCGCGCCGCCGAAGCGGGGGCCGATCATGATAAGGCCGGCTGCCACGGATTGCGACAGGCCGATGCCGGCACAGGCCGCGAGGATGGTGGCGTAGGCGCCGCTCACGCAGGGGCCGTGATCAGCCGATAGCATCATGATGCGCTTGATGATCTCGGCTTCCTGTTTCGAGATCAGCCGTTTATCCCAGAGCAAGCCGATGACGTGGGGAATTTCGTAGCCCTTGTTGATCAATTCGGAGGCCGGATACCCGTCATAACAGGGTTCGTCGCCGCGGTCGTCGCTGATGGTCGTGCGGATGAGCGGGGCGACCATGACTTCGTCCGCCTTCATCGCCTCTTCCACCGACTTCGGCAGTCTCGGCAGCACGGCCGGCTCAACCGGTTCTTTGACCTGGCCCGACTTCAGGAACTCTTGATAAGTTTCCTTGATCGCGGGTCCGAGCGCGCCGAACGTCGGCGGCACCAGGGCGCCCGCTTTCTTGAGTGCATCCGACTTCGAGCGGGCCGAGCCCTCGCCCTTCATTCCTTCCTTCGCACCGGCGTGGCCGAACTTCATGCCTTTCGGCAAGCTTTCCTGACAGAAACCTGAGACGACGCCGATCAACTTGATCCGTCGCTTCTTCGCCCCATACCACTCGGCCGCACGCTCTTCGAGGTCCCCGCCCATTTCACCGACGATCACGACGGCCTTGGTCTGCGGATCGTTCTCGAACATCTCGAGATAGCTCACATAGTCGGTGCCGGGATACGCATCGCCGCCGATGCCGATCGCCGTTGTAATACCATCGGCGAACTGCGAGCAGATCCAGATGATCTCGTTGGAGAGACCGCCTGATTTTGTGATGACGCCGAATGAACCTTCACGATAGAGCTTGGAGAGGACGAGATTGTCGAACGCGCCGCCGATAACGCCCAAACGACAGGCACCGGCCGAAATAATGCCGATGGAGGAGGGTCCGTTGAACACCTTGCCGAGCTTCCGTGCATGAGCGCCCAGCAGCTTGGCGTCCTTCTCAGGCACGCCTTCGGTAATCATCGACACGACCTTGATGTGGGAATCGTCGAGCGCTTCCATGCCGCCCTTCATCGCGCGGTCGGCGCCGATGTAGACCAGGCTCGTGTTGATCGTGGGATGATGCTTCGTGGCTTCCGCGATGCTCTTGTACACGGGAATCGCGATGAGCCCGCTGCCGTAGGGAATTTCGTTGGTCTTGCCGGCATCCGGAGGATAGACAAACGCCTCAACATTGAGCGGCCGCTTGATCAGGTAGCAGAATTCCGCCATGCGCCGAGCGGCGTTCACACCGGCTTGCCCGCCCTGGATGACGACGCGGGTTTCTTTGTTGGCCAGAATACTCATCGAAATCTCCCTTTGTTCCGAAACTGAAAACTAAGACAGCGAATCCCCGGCCCCAGCCGTCCCTGGTCTTCGTTACTGCTTGTGAAGCGCCTTGTCGACGATGTCCGTCAGCGGGGTGTTGCGATCGAAAACGTTGATGTCGAACCCTTCATCTTTCAGGGCGCGCATGGCATCAAGGCCTTCCTTCTCGCGTGGCCCACCGCGGCGCACCCAGATCCGTACGTTCTTGAGCTTGCCATCCGACTTGGCCTTGCGGAAACCGTTGATGATGCCGCCGAAGGTCTTTTTGACGTCGGTGAAGTTGGCAATGGCGCCGCCGACGATGATGTTCTTGATGCCGGGCAACGAGCAGACTTTTTCCGTCAGCACTTCGACGGCCCAATCAGGAGGATCGCCGGAGTATTCGGCATAGTTCGCCAATTTGCCCCCGCGCGCAACCACCGCGTCCGAGTAATAGACACTGGCGCCGCCTCCGGCCGGAAGCATCGCTGTGTCGCCGCCGGGAATTTCGATGAATTTCACCGAACCCTTGATCTTGCTGTCGACGGCCATGACTTCCATTTCGTCTTTGCTGTAGGCCCGGCCGAATTCGGCTGCGAATTGGAAGTTCCAATCCGGATGGCGAAATTTTGCATCGCCGTCGAGCAGCGTCACCGCATCGAGCGCCACCAGCTCACCGTCATTTTCCCGGATCACCACCGGGTTCACTTCCAGATACTGCGCGTCTTCGTTGTCGAAACAGGTGAACATCTTGCCGGCAAAGTCCGCCATTTTCTTGACGAGCGGACCGGAAAACCCCGCATCCTTGACGAGCTTCTCCAACGCATCCGGCGTGGGCTGCTGGCCCACATCGAGGCACAGGCGCTTCACCCGCTCCCAATTCGATTCGACTTCGATGCCTCCACAATTGGCGACGAGAATTTCGCTTCCCTCGCGCGTGGATTTTACGGCGCAGTAGTATTCATCTTTGTGCGGGATCATTTCCGAGACGATGACTTGCGAGACCGTGATGCTGCCGACCTGTCGGCCGATCATCTCTTTCGTAGCGGCAATGGCGCCATGGAGATCGAGACCGACCTTGACGAGACCGAGCTTGAACCGAGAACCGAGCGCCTCATGAGCTTTGGCGACAAGTTTCGATGGTTTCATCCAGTCATTGGCTTGACCGAGTTTAGTGAGTTCATCCGCTGAGGTAACCACGACGTAATTGGGAACGTGGATGCCCCACTTTTTCATCAGTCCCATCCCGGGACCTTCCAGTACCTTGGCCATGGCATCGCTCCTTGGGGAATTTGGAGAATCGCTGTAAAGGGAGCCGGATTGTAGCGAAACCGCTGAGATGACTCAATACACCAGAGGTCCTAAGCGGTCAGGGATCAAAAGGCCTAGGCATCGCCCCGGAACGAGAGAATCGACCTAACTGTGCGTATTTTCACGACCTTGCCTAGGGATTCCCCTGGTTTTTGACACCAGGACGTCGTGAGTCCGCTTCCGTGATTGGCAGGTGGGGCAGAAAAATGAGCTGCGCTCGCTCTGCAGACGCTTGATGGCCTGGCCGCAGCCGTTTGGGCAGGGAGCCCCTTCTTTGCCATAGACGAGGTGGTGCCGCTTGAAATGCCCCTCGCTTCCGTCGGGTGCGAAAAAATCCCTCACGCTGGAGCCGCCGCACGCGATGGCCTCTTGAAGCACTTCCCGTGTCACCTGATGCAGCTGCTCAATTTTAGACACCGAGAGACGGCTGGCTCGGATATTTGGATGCAAGCGGGCGCGGAATAAGATCTCATTGGCATAAATGTTTCCGATTCCGGCGATCATTTGTTGATGCATGAGCAGGGGCTTCAACCGGCCGGATCGTCCCTTCACGATCCCGAGAAATTCCTCCCAGGCCACGGTCAAGGGGTCGCACCCGAACCGGCGAGACCGATAGTCATCGAGACCCCGTTGATCGAGCAACGAAAGCCGTCCAAACCGCCTCGGATTCCAATACCGCAGCTCGGATTCGGACGCGCCCGAAAAGGTCATGCGCACATGGACGTGCTGCGGAAACCTCGGACGCGCAGAAGGAAACAGGAGCAGACCCGTCATACCGAGTTCGGCCACGATGTAGCGGGTCTCACCCTCCCGCTCGAAGCCCATGGCCACGCTCTTCCCGAACCGCTCGGCGGACCTGAGGACCGCACCGCAATACCAGGCCCGTTGGCGGAACCCTTCACGAACGATATCGGTTCGGCCGATCCAGGTGTCCGTTAAGGTCGCTCCGGACAAGCGGTCGCGAATCTGCCTCGCGACCACCTCGGCTTCGGGGAGTTCGGGCATGAGCTGATTAGGCCATCCCGGCTCGGGAAAAGGCAATGGGGTTCGATGAAAGTCACGACTGAGTCAAACGGGCTTGGCGAAGCTGGTGAACTTGTTTGATGGTGGTTTGGATATTGGGCAGCGGACAGGCCCCCGGACGGCGGGTCATCATAAGCTGAAACACGTCTGGATACGCCATGTTCTGCACACAACACAGGTAGGCCATGACGACCGACACGGAACGGCCCATGCCTGCCCGGCAGCAGACCAGGATACGATTGTCCGGATGGTGCTGTGCAATCCACTCGATGGCCTGGTCCAGGGAGGCCGGCCTCGCTTCACCAAATTCCTTGAACGGGATTCTCTCGTAGATCACGCCCGCAGGCGCATTCGGCGTAAATTCCTCGGCAACCAGCAGCACGGCGCCGATATGCGCCGGAGGCTTCTCAACCTCGTAAATATTTCCCACGAAGAGGGTATCCGTAATTTGATACATGAAGCCAGTATTAGAGAGGATCGCGTCGCCGTCAAGCAGAAAGGTGAAGGGGTTGGTTGCAGTCAACTTTTCCCGAACGTTATACTCCATACAGGAGCAGACACTGATGGCAGGACCGACGGTTCAAGAGGTTGAACAGCGACTGGGGGCTGCGAAGTGCGCCATTTGCAAGCAGTCAAGCTTCGGCATTGACCAACGGTTCATGCAGGCGGACGGCGAGTGGCGGGGCATTTGCAGGAAGTGCTTTTATAGCTTCCCCGTCTATACCGACATGGAGTTTTACCTCCGCACCCAGCCGGATGTGCCCTATCGCCTGAGAGAAATCTCCTGTACGGCCTGTAACCACCGGGGCGTGAGCCTGGATTTTCGAGCGACCATGTCGGTTCGCGAATCGATCTATTTCGTGACTTGCGGCGGTTGCAAACGGCAGTTTGCTGAAGCGTCGTCGCTCGAAGCGTTCGAATAATTCGCTTTCTTCCCAACTTGGTGGTGTATAATTCAATCATGGCAGAGGATCCCAAACAGCCCAAGCCGCCCGATGAGCCGCCCAAGGTCCGCAAAGAAATCCCGCTCATCTCTGTCCCGAACGATCGCGACATGATCGCGGAGGAGATGGAGGAACTCTTCGAGGAAGACAAGGTTTCCCACCAACATGGATCGTCCGAACCCGAAGCTGATTAGCCCTTCATCCGCTCAGTTAATGCAACAGCGCTGACCGATTCTGCCTTTCTAACCAAATCGTGTGGTGATGTAAAACCAAGCGATAGTTTCATTTTTACTCAGGATACAATAGTCCTCACCTGGCTCAATTCTCTTTCTGCAGCCACGCCAGGTACTGATTCTTGTCTTTCTCGAAGATCGCGGATATTTCAGGTTCGGTTAGTCTGTCGATGCGGAAGATCTTTTTCATGTAGTTTGGATATTCAGCTTCACCAATGTGCTCTCGATAATATCCTGAGGCCTCAGAAAGATAATATTTGAATTTCGTAATGTCGCCGGCAGCGTTTTTGAGGCAGGCGAGGACGACCCTGGGCTTTTCTCTGACTTCGAGTGTCCTAATGAGTCCGCGAATTTCTTCGCGTTTATCTTGCGGAACATCTCTCTGAATGATCCGCTCAACATCCGCATCAGAAACCTGAGGGACGAATTGCTCCATGACGCGACCTAAGGAATCATGGAAGGACTCGACCACATCTTGATGAAGTCTTGCCGCTGCTCTTGCGGCGAAGACAGGTCGTGTGGCACGAAATCCACCGGGAGATTGGCCAAAGAAAAATCGAGGTGATCATACGCTGGATCAATGATCATCGCGAACCAATCTCGTCGAAAATAGCGCAATGTCCTCACGCACTTGCCGTCCTGATGCAGCGATAATTCACACAGCAGCCCCCCGAAGATTTCGACATGCTTTACGACCAGCGTATCGTCAAAGAGTTTCCATTTATCGCGGCCGATCGAGAACCAGGCGTCTCCTGTGAACAGGTACTTGGCAACAAATACTCTTCCCTCACCAGGCGAGCAAAGCAACTGTGCGATTCCTGAGTAGCCGACACGGTCCTTGCGAGACATCGAGAGATGAAGACGAAAGTAGATGCCGGTCTTAGGGTCAAACTCAAAACAGTGGTCATCAGAACTGCAGTCAGCGAGTCGCATCTCAATATTAGGCACCCACGCCTTCCCCCTGGACCAGGCGCCCGATCTTTCCGGCAAGATCACGGGCAAGATGCTGCTGGAGAACGGTTCTGGTTTCTGGATTGGCGCTGAGATACTTCTTGAGTGTCTCAATCCGCCAACACATGGCGCGCATTGGTTCGACCGTTATCGCATCTACATTAGCCGGGATGCCGTTGAGGATGAGGGCGGAACCGATCAGGTCTCCAGCGATCAATTCGCCCAGTACACGCCCGTCTTTCGTGATCCGCACTTTTCCGCGAACGATCAGAGAAATGCAGTCTGGAAGCTTCCCTTGCTCGATCAGGCGTTCGCCGACATTGGCCGTGACCCACGATCCAATACTCAGAACCCCAAGGACTTTCCGAGGCGGTAAGTCCTGAAAGGCCAGCCGCCGAACCTCCTCCTCCTCGGGCGTCAACTTGACTGGACGGCGCTCGACGAAGAGCAGCCACGATTGGAAGAGATTGATGCAGGCAAAGACCACACTCCATCCGAGCGGCGCCCACAGCACCGTAGGCTGGAACACATAAAACGGGATGGCAATCAGCGAAGCCGCCACGGCGAACAGACGCAGCCAGAGAACGTCGCGCACGCTGAACGCGACCAGGAGAAGGAGATTCGCCGCGTGAATGAAATAATCTGGAGTGAAGAAGTTCATGTCGTCAGACAGGGCGAATAATCTGCACACCGACATCCTGCTCGATCCGTCCAAGCGATGACAACTTTCCTGCTCGCTCCTTTCGAACGATCCGTTCAATCTGCACGATGGCCCCTCGATGCCAACGATCAAGAGCAGTGTTCTGAGGCGAGGTTAGGCGATCCTGTCGGCCAACTTCTTGCCGCCCTTGTTCATTGCACAACCAAGCCCGCTTCTCTCCCTTCAGCTCTCGTAGCTCACTCACGACCCGATAAATATCAGATCGCCGCTCGATTATCGTTTTGCCGTCCTTTCGAAGGAGCAGATACGAAAATTTCAACGCGTCCTTAATAAATCCGACGACTTCGTCGATCTGCTGAATCGCAGGGGGCGGCTCCCATGGACGCTCTTCATGGCACCAATCATCAGGATGCACCAATGCCGGGCAGTTCTTCTCATGGAGACAGGGGCTATATACCGTGCAGCGCTTCTCTTGGAGTAGCCGGTCGCGCACTTGATGCAGGGCCCGAGAGGTATCCCTCAACGCCGGTTCGACGATCATGAGCGTGCCCTGTGGTGCGAGGAGCGACAACACGTCTGTCATCAAACCGGCACGCAGGGCAATGGGATCCTTCACATCCGCGTACATTTCGTTCAGGCTATTGGCCAGGATGATCAGGTCGAAAGGAGCCCCATTTCCGACTTGTCCAAACCAGGCATTGCGTTCAATATCACTCTCGCATGTCCGAAAGCTCGCCTTTGCGATACCCGCGATGCGGCAGTAGTGGTCCCATAAGTGCCTTGCTTGCCGGTGCACCACGGAAGAGCAGTCGACTGCCACGATCGACAACGCGTCGGTCTCCCTTCGCTCATGCCACCAGTCGAGGACGGCAAGGGCTCCTGTCCCTGGGCCGGAACCGAGGTCCAGCACAGAGAATTGTTCGCCCACTTTCAGGACAGGTATTTCGTCGAGCAGCATCCGAATCTTGGACAGATTCACCGGTAGAAAATATTGAAGGTAGGCCGAAGCTAAGATCGGCTCTTCGAGGTACGGTCGGCCAAGGGCTGCCCGTTCTTTGGTAAAGAGGAGGGACAACTCGACGACAGCACGCGCCACCTTCTCAAATGAAATGCCGTCCTTCTCAGCGAGTTCGCCAATGACAGACAGCAGCAGCGGCGAAACGACGGCGTTGAGGCTACGCATGACCCTAGTGTATGCTCAGGCTATCAGGGAGGACAACCATGACAGATGAAATTCTGAAGGCCTACAAAGAGGTCGAGTCTGCTGTGGAACGCTACATCACGCTCCTGCATGACCACGTCAAGATGTTGCAGAATGTGGAACCGCCTGGCTCCGACAAAGTCGTGCGTATGACGGCGGGGTCGAAGGCGATGACGGATAGTGCGGCGATCTATCTATCCTACGCCAAGTATGTGGCCTACGGGATGCCTGCCAGCGAGGAAATGGTCGAAGACGAAATTCAGGGGTAGGCTGGTCAATTCACAATCACAACATCGAAGAGCCCGTCAGGATCGGATCCTGACGGGCTCTTCGTTTTCCACTGCGAGCAGTTTTAGATGCTGCGCATGAAGTGGGCCACCTCGTCTGGATTGACGGCGCCACCCATGATCGATGACATCGCCACGTTCGTGGACTTTTTGCCCGTGAGACCGGACTCGACTTCGTCCACGATCAATTCCACCGGCATGGACTGGCCGCCGTAGACGCGCGGGCCGCCGATGATCTTGGCCTTGGAATACCCGTAGATCGCAGTCGCCACTTCCTTTGCAAGCCAGCCCACATAATTGAACTCCGGCACGACGATCAATTTGACCTTGCTGCAAAGCTGGCGGAGTTCCTGCGTGGGGAACGGACGCAACGAGCGGACCTTGATCAGTCCCACGTTCAGGCCCTTTTCCTTGCAGAGGCGAACCGCTTCGCGTGATTGCGCGCAGGCACTTCCAGACGCAATGATGACGGCGTCCGCGCCCTCGACGTTTTCCGCAGTCAGCATGCCACCCATATACTTGCTGATGTACTTCCGCGAACGTTCCACAGCGGCCCAGACTTCCTGCTGCCAGACTGCATGGATGTTGTAGGCCATGAAGTTGGACTTTTGAACCGGGGCGTCCCGGGAGAGGCGCGCGGGAGGATTCTCCGCATCAAGCACAGGAACGGCTCCGCGCCAGGCTTCACGGGCCGGAAGCTTCATGCTCCGGTCCTGCATACGCACATAGCCGCGCGCATGCGTGACAAAGAAACCGTCGCAGCACACACCGACCGGCAATGTCACATCGTTCTTTTCGCTGATTGTGAACCCGGCCATGATGAAATCGAACATGTCCTGTTGATTCTCGGCATGGAACACGATCATGCCGCAGTTCAACAGATAGGAGACTTCGATGTTGTCAGGCTGAATGGCTAGCGGCGCGTTGACGACGCGACAAGTGAACATAGCGACGGCAGGTAACCGATGGCCAGGCCAGGAGGCAATGCCTTCCATGCCCCGAAGCGTGCCAGGTCCGGCTGTCGCCGTGAAGCACCGTACGCCGGCGCGCGACCCTCCTGCGATGGCCGCCATCACGCCCACCTCTTCCTCGCCGCGGTAATATTCCTTCACGTAGCCTTCGCCATAGAGCACGCCGACGAGCTGCATCGTCTCGCTCTGCGGCGTAATGGGATACGCGACCGCCAAATCCACGTTGGAACGCCGGATGGCTTCCTTGGCCGCTTCACTGCCGGTAATGAACTCTTTGGTCCGGGGCGCTTCATGGAACAAGTATTCCGGCGTCACGACCTTTTGCCGCTTCGCCTCCGCATGCGGATCCTTTTTCCCATCGGTTTTGGGAGCCGCGACGCTGGTGATTGGGTCGCCCTGGGGATTGGTCTTTTGTTGAGCCTCTAGAGCTTCACTCATCATGGCACCTCATTAGGCAGGATGTTGATCCCTGAATAAGCCTGCGCGAATTAGCCTTCCCGTTTCATGTTCTCTGCAGAATGACCGAACATCGCCGCACTACCCGTTCCGCTTGGAGACGGAGCAAACGTCATAGGGTTGGTATGGCTCTTCCCGCCGTGAACCTTCGACTGCGTCCCGGTAAAGCGGACGTTCTCGCCGCTCGCTGGAAGCTTGATGCCCATTTCTTCCCGGACCTTTTTGAAAATCTGTGCGACTCGCTTGATCTTCAAGGTATCTGAATCCCGGATGGTCAGCATCGCATCTTCATGACCCTGCTCGGCACAGATCGCCATCGTGCAGCAATTGGTGCCCGCACGAATCATCTTCAACGTCAGATTGGCGTAGTGGCAGTGCACACCGATGAAGATACAGGCTTCGATCTTATTGCCCCAGATGGTGAGATTCGGATGGTTGGGGTTAATGACTTCTTCGGGATCGATTTTGGGATACTTCGGCCGGTAATCCGGCATCGGAATGATCATGACTTCGGGAATTTGCGCTGCAATCTCAAGCGTGGCCTTGGCTTTCTCCACGGCATGGTCGTTCCACGCCCAGAGCAGCAGGGGACCGGGGAAAATCGTGGCGTTCGGGCTGGTCAGCATCTTACGGGCCATCTCTTCGATGACTTTTTCCTCGTTCGGCTCGAGGAGTCCGTAGTAGAGTCCTTGACCGGGATCCGGCAAAGACACTCCCAACTGGGCCGCCGACGGAGGATGAAAGCCCGCCGGACCAGGAACGATGATTTTTTCTCTCGTGTCTTGTGTCGTTGTCGCCACGCCCATTCCCCTTTCTGATGCTTACCCGACGACGGGACTCGCCAACACAGCCGTCGTGCTCTTTTCGCCGTAGGTGATATTGTCGGTCAGCGCCGCCTTCGGCAACTGATCGATCATGATCATCTTGATCGCGTTGTTCTTAGCCATATTGTCGCAGACCCAGACGCACTGTGCGCAGCCCTTACAGCGGTCCACGGCGACATAGGCGGATCCGTACTTGAAGCCCTTGTCCTTCCCCATCTCATCACTGTAGAGAATGGTGTTGGCCTCAGGACAATATTGCGTGCAGAGCTTGCAGCTCTTGGCGGCACAAATTTCGACACTGATATCGGCAACAAGATACATGGTGCTCCTTAATTAGGCGCTGGCCGTCGCAACCGGCTCTTCGGCGCGCTTCACTTCGGCTGCTGCCCATCCATGATCGACGGCGTAGTTCCACCCCGCCCGCATCACGGCGACATTTTTCTCGATCAATTCTTGCTTCTTCTTGAATTTCCGCTCGACGACGCTGTCCAGTGCGGCGGTGCCGCCCGACACGACGAAACCCTTGCCCAAGAACCGGTCCTTCACCGCCTGGTCCAACCCCGCCATGTTTGTCAGTCCGGTAATGGCACCGATGCAACCCATCAGAGCCATGTTGGTGGCGAGGTCCATACCTGCGACTTCCAGCGAAATCTTTGTCGCCGGAAAATAGTAGAGCTTCGCACGGCGCTCTTCCAACTCACGGGCTTGGTCTCTGTGCAGCTTCATCGGCCCGTCGTTGTTGATGAGCGCGATGCCATCCTCTTTCAACCCGAAGTAGAACGGCATCGTATAGGACTTGCCGTGGGTGATGACTTGCGGGTGGAAAATGATGATGATGTGCGGGAACGTGATTTCCCCGATCTCGTAAATAGCTTCATCAGACACCCGGACGTAACTTTCGACGGGCGCCATCCGCTTTTCCGATCCATAAAACGGGACGATCGTGCTTTCGCCTCCGGCATTGATCACCGCCGTGCTGAGGATGTGCGAGCCGGTGACGACACCCTGGCCGCCGACGCCTGCCATTCGAATGTTGAATCG
>DASVBB010000092.1:0-3710 GCA_036376045.1 Nitrospira sp. | reverse complement strand
GGTAGATGAGGAGGATATGATAGCCTTGTCCCGAACGCTGCGAGCGCTTGGCCTCGGCCTGCAACAAATAGCGGAAGGCATCCTCATGACAGACGCTGTTTTGTGTGACGAAGCGACTTCTCCCCTGACCGCCCAGTTTCTCTGGTGTGAACAAGTTGAGGAACACTTCACTCATTTTGTTGCTCCATCTAACTGTGCAGAGATACAGCGGATGCCCCCGCCGAAATATCCCTCCAAGCATTGGCAACTATCGCCCGAGCACGCCCTTTCAACAATACCGTTGTAGTAGGGCAGCCCCCCTACGTAAGTACTATAGGGTAAACCATGAATCTCGCTAGCATAAGTGGCTGTCTTTATTGCATGTTAAGGGCTTGGGCCCTCAGAAAACTGTAGGAGAGTTCCTGCATCACATCCAAAAGAATATGGCGTTCACGCCGCCCGGGGTAACAATGGTTTCCTAACACACAACCACGCTTGCGGTGATGTGTCTCCATGTGAAAGCATCCAAGTCCGTTTGCATCCCATTGCACACCTGGACACTCGCAAAACATTCCAATAAAACTTTGATTAGGTCCTTGCGAACTATATAATCCCGTGAGTCTCGCATGCATACATCGGCTGTAACGAATAGTGATTGACGCAAATGGCGGTAGTGAAGACAACGGGCGCACGCATCGCCGCAGTCTGCTCCTGCGTGCCAACCAGGCGGTTTGATAACCTCAAGGATTCCGGCGAGTTCAGTGAAGAGGAAATCCGCAAGGTGACCGGTATGGCTGGAGTCTCGGCTCGACGCCTCGCCGGAGACAGCGTGTGTAGCAGCGATCTCTGTATCACTGCCGCAAAGCGTGCGATGGATCGGCTCGGTTGGGCACCCGATTCCGTCGATGCCTTGATTATGGTGACGCAAACGCCGGATTACTTTTTGCCTTCGACAGCCTGCGTCGTTCATCACCAATTGGGACTCGGTGACCATTGCGCCGCCTTCGACGTTGGACTGGGTTGTTCGGGGTATCCGTACGGCATCTGGCTAGCGGCAATGATGCTACAAGGCGGCGGCGTCAGGCGAGCACTGGTGCTTCATGGCGAAACGCCAACACGGTTCTCCGATAAAGCCGACCGTTCCGTTTCTCTGCTGTTTGGCGACGCCGGTTCGGCAACTGCCCTTGAAGTGTCACCTGACGGGCCAGAGTGGAATTATGCGCTTCACTCGGACGGTAGCGGATATCACTCCATGATCATCGAATCCGGGGGCTTCCGCGACCGGTTCGGCGCAGACCCAAGGCGGCATTGCGTCTCCATGAATGGCGCGCTCATATTCAATTTCACCATCAAACGGGTGCCGGCGCTCATCGATGAAACTCTGTTAGGCGCCGGGCTCTCATCTGGCGACGTGGATTATTTTATTTTCCATCAGTCCAACCAGTTCATCATGAAGCATCTGTGTACCAAGCAATCCATCTCCCTCGACAAGGTCCCGATGATTCTCAAGGATTTTGGCAACACAGGCGGTGCCTCCATTCCCCTCACGCTCACGGAAGGGAAACTGCACCGCCCGGCTGACAGGGCGCTTCGGCTGATGCTCGTGGGCTACGGCGTTGGTCTCTCGTGGGGTTCGGCCCTGGTTGATCTCCATCCAGAAGCCATTCTCGAATCGGTGGAACTGGACAATAGCATGCAGGCGCCGGTGCGAGCGTGAATGCCACCGGGGCATTTCTAGGGAAAACGGTCGTGGTATCCGGCGCGTCCTCCGGCATCGGGCGAGCCGTGGCGATGGCGTTGGCGAAACAGGGTGCGGGACTTGTCTTGATCGGACGCAATCGTGAACGCTTGGAGGAAGCGAGGAAGCAGGCCCAGGCCCCTTCATGCCACATTGTGGAACTGGATCTGGCACGACACGCAGACATCATGCCGGCCGTCAAAGACGCTGTCGCAGCCGTTGGCCGGCTCTATGGATTGTGCCACGCAGCGGGCGTGGTCGAAACGCTACCGTTGAGCGCCACGACGCCCGAGAAATTCAACGTGATGATGCAGGTCAATTATCTGAGCGGCATGGAGTTGGCGCGCGCCGTGACGCGACGGGACATGCTGAACGAGGACGGCGGATCTGTCCTATTTATCTCGGCCATTTATGGACGTATCGGCAAGCCGGGCCAAATCGCCTATAGCGGAAGCAAAGGTGCCGTGACCGCCGCCGCCCGCTCCATGGCCATCGAATGTGCAAGACGAAACATCCGCGTCAACGTACTCTCCCCCGGCATGGTGCGCACGGAGATGACAGAAAAGGCATTGGCGGGATTGTCCGGGCAGCAAGTGCAAGCGCTCAAAGACACGCATCCCCTTGGTTTCGGAAGCGCTGAAGACGTCGCTCATGCGGCGGCCTTCCTCCTTTCGCCTGAAAGCAAATGGATTACCGCGGCTGAACTGGTCGTGGACGGGGGATGTTCCTCTCAATAATGCGGGGGTGAGGATGACACAGCGTGACGCGATAGAGTGGATTGCCAAAATCTTTGAGACATCGCCAGATCAGTTGACGCCCGACACACCTCGCGAAGGCGTCGCGGCCTGGGATTCCCTGGGTGTCCTCACCCTGATGGCCAGTCTTGATAGTGATTTTGGAATCGTCCTGACCGATGACGACGTCCAGGGGATCAAAACGGTGGGCGATATCCTGCACGTGATGCAGCGGAACGGAAAATTGGGCTGATATCGGCAGTCCACACCCCATTCCAGACCGAGCGCATATGAGATTCATCCTGGTCGATTGTATTCACGAACTGGATCCTGGAAAGCAGATTGTGGCCTCCAAAACGTTGTCCGCACACGAAGAACTGTTTCGTGATCATTTCCCCGGGTTTCCAGTCGTTCCCGGCGTCCTTCTGACGGAAATGATGGCGCAGGCCGCCGGAAAATGCCTGGATGCGGATGGCACGCATCCGGGGAGAGCCATGCTCGGAAAAATCAACGGCGCCAATTTCCGGGAATGGGTCCGGCCGGACCAGGAAATTCGCCTTCACGCCAAGATCACTCAGAATCGTCCTGCGTATGCCACTGCCGATTGCTTTGCCGAGGTCGAGGGCAAAAAGGTCTGCTCCGCGGAGCTGTTCTTTGTGTTTGCTCCTCACGACCGATTTGCACCGGACCATCGCGATCCGGTGCTCGAAGCATATTGGACCACCCATCCCTCTCAAGCGCGCTAGACCGTGACCATGAGCCGGAGCTTTTCACTTTCAGGCAAGAACCTCCTGGTCACCGGTGGGACACGGGGCATCGGACGTGCGATCGTTCTACACTGCGCCCGAGCCGGCGCCAACGTCCTTGCCAATTACGTGCGCGGGCAGAAGGCGGCGGACGCATTGCTCGACCAGGCTCGACACGAATCTCTGGCCGTATCGCTGTGCCGCGCGGATCTGACCCTGGAGAAGGGCCTCGACGGCGTGGGCGACACGGTGGCCGGTCTGCAAGGAGGTCTGCACGGACTCATTCACTGCGCAGCGACCGGTGTGCATAAGCCTTTTGACGAGTTAACGCTACGGCATTATGATTGGACCTTCGCACTGAACGTCCGTGCTTTCTTCGAACTGGTGAAGCGCCTCCTTCCCCGCTTCGCCTCTAGGGCAAGCGTCGTGGCGGTCAGTTCGCAAGGAGCCTCGCGCGTCGTCCCTGCCTATTCGGTCATCGGCGCGTCGAAAGGCGGCCTCGAGGCGCTGGCC
>DASVBB010000089.1:0-46277 GCA_036376045.1 Nitrospira sp. | reverse complement strand
TCGATCCGCTGGGCGGGTCCTGCGTCGCCTATTGGGCTCCGATTGCCGATCGATATGGACTGAACCTCGACGTCGTCAATCCCGCCGTCGACGGAACCTTCCGGTTCATGCCGCTCGATTGGGATGGGAAGATCCGCATGGATTGTTCTTCCGCCTATGCGATGGCGAACCTCATTGCGCTCAAGGACCGCTTCGACGTGGCGTTCGGCAATGATGCAGATAGCGATCGGCATGGCATTGTGACCCGCACCGCCGGTCTCATGAATCCCAATCACTATCTGGCCGCGGCCATTGCCTACCTGTTTTCCCACCGTCCGCGCTGGGCGTCCGGCGCCGGTGTGGGCAAGACGCTGGTGAGCAGCAGTCTCATCGATCGCGTGGCTGCGAAGCTGAAACGGCGGCTGGTCGAAGTGCCTGTCGGGTTCAAATGGTTCGTGGAAGGGCTGCTGGATGGTTCGCTCGGATTCGGAGGTGAAGAAAGCGCCGGCGCCTCGTTTCTGCGAATAGACGGCACAGTCTGGACGACCGACAAGGATGGCCTCATCATGGATCTGCTCGCGGCGGAGATGATGGCCAGAACCGGCCACAATCCCTCGGAACTCTACCGAGGGCTGACCGTGGAATTGGGTGAACCGCGGTATGCCCGCGTCGATGCGCCGGCGACACCGGCCCAGAAGAACAAGCTCTCCAGGCTCTCTGCCGAGCAAGTCCGTGCGACGACCCTCGCGGGCGATCCCATTGTCTCGCGGCTCACCCATGCGCCGGGCAACGGCGCCGCGATCGGCGGCCTCAAGGTCGTCACCGCACAAGGCTGGTTCGCGGCCCGTCCGTCGGGGACGGAAGACGTGTATAAGCTCTACGCCGAAAGCTTTAAGGGGCCGGAACACCTGGTGCAGATTCAATCCGAAGCCCAGGGGCTCGTGGCCGAAGTGCTGGCCGGTGCCTGACCGCTATGACGTGGCGTGCTCGCCGGCGTGGTAGGAGCTGCGCGTCAGGGGGCTGGCCTCGACATGGGCGAAACCCATCGCCTCCGCTTCGACTTTGAGGCGGGCAAACTCGCTTGGATCATAAAAGCGGGCCACCGGCAGGTGGGCTTTCGTGGGCTGCAGGTACTGGCCGATCGTGACGACATTGCAGCCGACCGTGCGCAAATCCCGCAGGACGTGAGAAATTTCGTCCGGACGCTCCCCCATGCCGACGATCAATCCCGATTTGGTCCGCAGACCTTGCGCTTTGGCCCGGGCCAATAGGTCAAGCGATCGTTGATATTTTCCTTGCGGGCGCAGCGTGGAAAATAGTCTCGGCACGGTCTCGATGTTGTGATTGAGCACGTCGGGCCGCTCCCCGCAAACCAGATCGATCGCGTCGTGGTTCCCCTCAAAATCAGGAATCAACACTTCAATCGTACAGTCAGGAGTCCCCGCTCGGATCAATCGGATGGTGTCGGCAAACACGGCCGCCCCGCCGTCCGACAATTCGTCCCGATTGACCGATGTGATCACTGCATGACGCAATCCAAGTGCGTGAACGGCTTCAGCGATGCGACGAGGCTCCTCCTGATCGAGCGGCAACGGTCGGCCGGTTTCGACCGAACAGTAGTGGCATCGTCTGGTGCAGATCTCGCCGAGAATCAAAAATGTGGCGGTTCGGGCGTTCCAGCATTCCCACCGGTTGGGACAACGGGCTTCTTCACAGATGGTGTGGAGCTTCAGGCGGTCGATGGTGTGCTTGATGTCCAGATAATCAGGACCGGTCTTCGCCTCTACTCTGAACCAGCCCGGGAGACGTTCCCTCGGTGCCTCGCCCGACCGGAGCTGTGCGACGGGTATCAGCGTCATGCCGACACGTGGTCCCGCTGGAACCAGCTTCGAATGGTCGCACAAAGGCTTCGGTGCGGCGGCGGAGGATCGGAATATTCCGTCCATGATTCCTGCGAGCCCAGATAGGCTCCGTTGCGGAAGCTGACCTGGGTTTTCAGCTGACGATACCCTTGTCCGTGCAGCGCGGTAATCAACAGCTGCAGCGCAGCATCCTGACTCGTTGCCGGCTCGGTGACGATACGGGCAGCCTCATAGCGCAGCAGTACGCGGTACTGCTGGCCTTCGTGCACGACTTCGACCGGCCGGCTGAAGCCGCGTTCGCGAGGATCGAGACCGGCAAGCTGGTACGTGTCTTGGGGTGTCGTTCCCACTCGTCAGTCCAATGCGCGGAAGACGGCGACCAGATCACTCAAGGCACTGGTTTTCTGCTTGAGCACTTCGCGCTCGGTGTGAATGCTTTCCCGGGTTTTCGTCGTCACGGTATTAGATGTCAGGCAGGACGCACCGAGGGTGAGAATCCGGTCACATTCGTCCGTCAGTTTCCGTTTCACCACCGGATTGACCGAGAGGATGTCCATCAACTCGCCACGCGTTTGCGCAAGATGAGTTTGCAGATCCCCATCGGGCAAATTGCGCCTCACCGTTTCGTTCACGCAGCGATCCAAATACTGGCTCAGAAAGACATAGAGACGAACGAGGGCCGCTGCGACTTCGATCTGTGTGGTGGCTGATGCAGGCATGACGGTCCTTTCTGGCTCAGAGTATGGCTGTTACAACAACGCCTTGACGTCCGTTCCTTCGACTTTGACCTGGTAGGTGTCGATTTTTGCAGAAGGATTGTTCACGCAGGCCCCCGTGACGACATTGAATTGCCAGCCGTGCCAGGGACATGTGACGACATTGGCCTCGAGTTCGCCCTCTCCGAGCGGGCCGCCGCGATGGACGCAGGTGTTGTCGATGACATGGAACTGTCCGTCGACGTTAAAGACGGCCAGCGACTTGCCGTTGATGTCGGCCACCATGCCGTGTCCCGGCTTCACGTCGTCGGTGCCCGCAATCCGCACGAACTCTGCCATACCCTGTGCCTCCTTTGACGCTGGTTACTGTTTCGTAAAGGGTTGCTTGATCTTCTTGAGGAGGCTGTCAATCGAGGCGCCTCCCGACGGCGCTCCGCCCAGTCGCTCCATGAGTTTCTTGGCAATGTCCCTGAAGGCTGCCGCCTGCGGAGAGGACGGATTGGCCACGACGATGGGATGCCCGCTGTCGCCGCCTTCCCGGATCGCGGGATCAATCGGAATACTGCCCAGGAATGGCACGCCGAGTTTCGAGGCGGCGCGTTCCCCTCCACCGTGCGAGAAAATGTCTGTACGCTCCCCGCAATGGCTGCAGACGAAGGAACTCATGTTCTCGATGATCCCAAGCAGCGGTACATTCACTTTTTGAAACATCGCCATGCCCTTGCGGACGTCGTACAGAGCCACTTCCTGAGGCGTCGTCACCGTCACGGCGCCGGCCATCGGGACCATCTGGGATATCGACAACTGCACGTCGCCGGTCCCGGGCGGCAGATCGATCAGGAGGTAGTCGAGTTCACCCCACAGGACATCCCGGAAGAACGCCTGCAGGTATTGGTGGACCATCGGGCCGCGCCAGACCAGCGGCGCCTCTTCCGGAACGAGGAAGGCCATCGAAATGAGCTTGACGCCGTAACTGTCCACCGGAACGATCTTCCCGTCCCGCTGTTCGGGGCCTGTGGTGCTGCCCATCATCATCGGGATGTTCGGGCCGTAGAGGTCCGCATCCATGAGGCCGACTCTGGCCCCGTTCAACGCCAGCGTGCAGGCCAGATTGGCCGCAACGGTCGATTTCCCAACGCCACCCTTCCCGCTGCTGATGGCAATGACATGCTTCACATCGGGAATCAGGGTATCTTTGCCCTGCGGCTGCTGGGCAGAGGATTGTTCGTCAGCCATAGCGGTGCTCCTTCCGTGTTCTCTGCATCATAAGGGATGGAAGAGGGGAAAGAAAATGGGGCCCCGGTGGCCCCGTGAGGTGTGCCCCGACCGGTCCAGGTCTATTCGGATAGAACGGTGCGATCCAGTCGCCGAAGGTTGGTGGCCAGTCCCAGCACGAACAACGTATAAATCGTCCACTTGGACGGATCGACGTTGTACCAGCGCGGGCCGTTGCGATAATCACGCGCGTAGGTGTGGTGGTAGTTGTGGTAGCCTTCGCCGAACGTAAAACAGGAGATGAGCCAGCTGTCGCGGCTGCTGTCGTCCTGGCCGTGAGGCTGCGTGCCGAACATGTGACAGAGCGAATTGATCGCGAAGGTCGAATTCAAGACCATGAACATCCGGAACATGCCCGCGAGCAGAAAGCAGCCGATACCGCCGAGGATCCCTCCGTGGAGGAAGCCGAGAACGAGAGGAAAGGCGAGGCCCGAAATGACGATGGCGCGGTAATGACGGTGTTGCCACATGATCATCGGATCTTTGCGCAACTGCCGCTCGTAGTTTTCGGTGCGATGCGGCGTATTGATGAAGAGCCACACGCAGTGGCTGTGCCAAAAGCCTTTTGTGGCGTTGTAGGGATCTTCTTCCTGGTCCGTCCGCGCATGATGCCGAATGTGGTCCGCGCACCATCGAAGCGCCGAATTCTGGAGGGCCCAGCCTCCTGCGATCAGCAACAGGGCTTTGACCCAGGGATGGCACTCGAAACTGCGGTGGGAAATCAACCGGTGATAGCCGACGGTGATCCCGAGACCGGTCGCCACGTACAGAATGGAAAAGACCACCCAATCAAAGAGCGTGTAGCCGTACAGGTATCCGAAGAGCGGAGTGCCGATCACTGTGGTGGCAGCGACGAGGCAAAACAGGATGAAAGTCTTATAGGCAAACGGTGTCTTTCCAACAGCGTCAGGCATTCATCACTCCCTTTGTCCTATGAATACTGATCATTGTCCCGTACATGCCGCCGTCCTCGACCTCGAGGCACACGGAGCGTTCGCCTCTGCTCGAACACTCTGACGTCCGGCGTGTGGGGGAATGCACTTAAATCTCAAGCTGGCCGGGACCGAAAACTCATCTGCGTAAGAGTACAGAAGTACCGGACTTTAATCAAGAAATTCTTTGCCAGACCAAAATTGAATCGGCACCTCCAGGTGTATACTGAAAGAAAGAAACCCTCCCATTCCGCTTCGTGAAAGGTCGTTCGTGACCGTGGCGGGTGAATTGGAATCCTCAGTTCGGCAGATCGGGGAAGAATTGGCCCGGCTTTCCGGAGGCCAATCCCCGACCCTATTTGAACGGCGGTGGTGGTCTCAGGCGGCCATCAACCTCGCGATGCACAATCTTGACTTCAAAACCCAGTTGTTTCGTTTCATCGACATGCTGCCCTCGGTCAGCGACGACCAGCGGGTCGTGACCCTGGCGCAGGAGTATTTCGGATCGATGGCCGGTCAGGCCTTCGGGCTCGGCTGGGGCTTGAAAGCCCTCGCAGCGACCGGCGTCGGTGCACGCCTGAGCGGCCATGCCATTCGCGCACAAGTGGAACAAATGGCACGCACCTTCATTGCCGGTTCGTCGGTGGCCGATGCGACGCCGGTGTTGAAGCACTTGTGGACCGAGGGCAAAGCCTGGTCGGTCGATCTGCTCGGAGAAGCCACCATCAGCGATCACGAAGCCGACCGGTATCGCGATCGCTGTGTGCAGGTGCTGGAAGGCTTGGCGCAGGCGGCTCAGGCCTGGGAGTCCGCTCCCCTGCTCGAGCAGGATCACTTCGGACCGGTGCCGCGTGTCCAACTCTCATTGAAAATTTCCGCGCTGTCTCCTCATCTGGATCCCATCGATCCCGACGGCAGCTTTGAGTCCGTGGCCCGCCGGCTCCGTCCAATTGTCGATGCGGCCATGCGGGCGCCGGCTTCGCTCATCTTCGATATGGAGCAGGCGGAGACAAAGGATCTCCTGATTGCGATCTTTACCCGGCTGTTCACGGAACCGGCCTATCGGACGTTTCCGCACGCGGGGTTGGCGGTCCAAGCCTATCATCGTGCAACGGTGCAGGATGTCGAGGCCTTGCTGACGTGGGTGCGACAACGGGGGACCCCCGTGACGCTCAGGCTGGTGAAGGGCGCCTATTGGGATTCGGATACGATCCGTTACCGGCAACGGGGCTGGCCGGTGCCTCTGTTCGAGCATAAGGCCGATACCGATACGAACTATGAAGCGCTCGTGCGTACGTTGCTGGAAGCCAGCGCGGTGATCCGTCCGGCCTTCGGTACGCACAATCTGCGGACGCTGGCCTATGTCGAGGCGGTGGCCCAAGAGTTGGGCCTCTCCCCGTCCACCTGGGAATACCAAATGATCTTCGGCATGGCCGAGCCGTTCCAGGAAGCTGTGTTGCGGCGTGGACGTCGTCTGCGGCTCTATACGCCGGTCGGCGAACTGCTCCCGGGGATGGCCTATTTGGTACGCCGGCTGCTGGAAAACACCTCGAACGAATCATTTTTGCGGAAGGAATTCGTGGAGTCGCAGTCGCTGACCACCTTGCTGGCTCCGCCCGCCGCGTCATCCTTCTCCGATGCCACTCCTGTTCCCGCGGAGTTTTGCAACGAACCCTTGCGGGACTTTTCCCGGCACGAGACGCGGTCGGCGATGCAGGACGCGATCGCTCAGGTGAAACAAGAGCTGGG
Organism: Nitrospira sp.; assembly: GCA_036376045.1. Lineage (GTDB taxonomy): Bacteria > Nitrospirota > Nitrospiria > Nitrospirales > Nitrospiraceae > Nitrospira_C. Next base: position 39,764 of record DASVBB010000089.1, on the reverse strand, counting down.
GCGAACGCGACCTGCTATCGCCGGTGGCCTCACCCTGACCGGTCCGCCGATGCCTTCATACAATCCGAGTCGGCCGGAAGAGATCGTCGGGATTGTCGCGGCCGCAGCCGCGGCCGATGTCGAGGAGGCGATTCGGCTGGCTGCCCAGGGATGGACGGCATGGCGGATTCTGTCTCCCGAGCGGCGCGTCGCCATCGTACGGGCCGCTGCGGCGCTGATGCGGTCTCGGCGAGAGACGCTCGCGGCGTGGGAAATGTTGGAGTGTGGAAAACCGTGGCGGGAGGCCGATGCGGACGTCGCGGAAGCGATCGATTTTCTGGAATTTTATGGCGCCGAGTGGTTGCGTGTCGCGGCCCCTAAACGTCTGGGACAGGCGCCTGGAGAGCTCAACCATCGTCTGGTGGAACCGCGCGGCATCACGGCCGTGATTGCCCCTTGGAATTTTCCTCTCGCCATTCCTGCGGGGATGGTGTCGGCCGCGCTCGTCACTGGCAATCCAGTCCTCTTCAAACCATCGGAGCGTTCGCCGGTGACCGGCCAGTTGCTGGCGGAGATTCTCATCGAGGCGGGCGTACCCCAGACGGTGCTGCTCTGTCTCCCCGGCGGGCCGGAGACCGGTCGTGCGTTAGCGCAACATGCGGAGATCGTGACCATTGCCTTCACGGGCTCAAAGCAGGTGGGCCTTGAATTGTTGAAGCGGGCGTCCCTGGTGGCGCCGGGGCAGCGCATGGTCAAACGTGTCATTGCCGAAATGGGTGGAAAGAACGCGATCATCATCGACGAAACGGCTGATTTGGACGAGGCCGTGGCTGGCGTGATCGCGTCCAGTACGGGGTACAGCGGCCAGAAGTGCTCGGCCTGCTCACGCGCGATTGTGCATGGCGCGGTATACGATCTATTTCTCTCGCGACTTCGCGAGGCGATCGGGAGTCTTCGAGTGGGCAATCCTGAGGAGCCAGGCACACAGGTGGGCCCGGTGATCGACGAGCGGGCTCAGGAGAGGATTCTCAACTACATCAAGCTCGGAAGCCAGGAAGCGCGAGTGGTCGTCGAGGGTCGGGTGGCGCAGCCGGGCTGGTATATCGGGCCGACGGTCTTTGCCGATGTCGCTCCGACCGCCAGGATCGCCCAGGAGGAAATCTTTGGTCCGGTGTTGGCCGTCCTCAAGGCCGATTCCTTCGAAGCAGCCCTCGATCTCGCAAATGCCACCGAGTACGCGTTGACGGGCGGCGTGTATTCGCGCAGTCCCGCCAATCTCGATCTGGCGCGGCAGAGATTCGACGTCGGTAACCTGTACTTGAATCGACCCATCACCGGCGCACTGGTCCACCGCCAGCCGTTCGGCGGGCACCGGTTCTCAGGGGTGGGAGCGAAGGCGGGAGGCGAAGACTACCTGATGCAGTTTGTGATCAGCCGTGTCGTGAGCGAACAAACCCTCCGCCGGGGTTTCGCTCCGGCCGAGTGACGCCTTCGACGGCTTGACTTCGTAGGAGTCCAGCTCCTCCGTGATCTCGGTAATGACGCCGCGATCTTCCAGCGGAGAAAGCTCCTGCCGCTCGACATACTTGATCAGTCCCACCCCTTTGGCAAACCAGGCGGTCATCACATCGGTACCCGTGACGGTTCGCGTCGCGCCGGAGAGGTGAATCTTCATCCGCATATAGGCTTCAACTTTCACGGCGTCCTTGAATGTCCCCGCCGCTACCGTGACCGTTTCCAGTCCGGCGACGGTCGAGGTCCCCTGCGCGTCCACTTTTTCGTTGACGCCGTCACGATCCAAATCCGTCCCGAAATCCAATCCCTTCTTGTCGAACTGTTGGATCGTCGAAGAAATTTTGATTGGAAACCGGACAATCTGATACGGAATGAGCTGCTTTTCCAGGGGTGTGCCTGGCTCAGAGCCGTGATACACGATCCCGACGACGTCGCGCCGATAAAAACTATCGGACGGTCCGTGATTGCCGGGATTCGTATCGTGAAACACCGTGACCGTCATGCCCCGCAACGTTCTCGTGCCTGCAACTGTTGAGACGTTGGTGAAGAATTTGTGCTCGATCGTCTGTAAAGGCCCTTCCGTAATTTGACCGTGGTATTCCCAATGGCTGCCAATCGTGTCGGGGAAATAATCCGACGACTGCCCGATCGCATTGAGGTCGTCGCCAGCTTGCGCCGTCCATGCCATGCTGGTCAGGATGAGGAGGAGACCGGCCGTGAAGTGCAGAGTTTTCATCGGTGTGTTCGCCATCCCTGCGGATCGTAAGGGCTCGAATCAAACGGTATCATAGGACTCCTGACAGCAGCAAGAGTCGAAGAACCCTGGCCGTGCACAGGCCGGCTTGCCTTCCGCTGTCGGTCTGACGATAATCCCCTGTGATGACGACCCCTTCGACATCTGGATGGGAGGCCGGTGCGCCGTCAGCTCTCCCACGCTCGATCTTGGTCACCGGCGCCTCGGGGGGGATCGGCCAGGCCGTGAGCCGTGCGTTTGGCAGCGCGGGTGTACATGTCGGCATTCATTACCATCACGGAAAAGCCTCGGCCGAATCCGTGTTGCGGGACATTGAACGAGCTGGAGGCAGCGGGAGGCTCTATCACGCGGACGTGCGCGATGCCCAATCGGTGGAGCAGATGGTCAGCCTGTTCTCGCGCGACAGCGCCCGTCCCGTCACTTTCGTGTGTGCGACCGGCGTGGGCCCCGGCCAAGTCCTCCTCAAGCTCAGGGCCGATGAATGGAACGACGTCATCACGACCAATCTCACAGGCCTCTTTTATTGTCTGCGCGTGATGGCTCCTCCTCTTCAAGTCCAGCACGGCGGATCGATCGTGGTCGTCGGTTCCTATGCGGGCTATCAGGGGTCGGCGGGCCAAGCCGCCTATGCGGCCTCCAAGGCGGGCGTGATCGGCCTCGTCAAAACCGCGGCATTGGAATGGGGGCCGGACAACATCCGTGTGAACGTGATCTGGCCGGGCTGGCAGAGAACACGACTTGCCGGAGACGCTTTTCCACGTCAGGAGGAATGGCACGATCATGCACTTCGCCGGCCTCCGGCCCTCAATGAGGTGGTCCGAACGGTCTTTCATCTGGTGCAGGGCAAAGATGTGTCAGGTCAGATCTGGAACTGTGATAGCCGACCGATTGTTCTATGAAGCACAATAACCGGCAGGCAGGTGTGTTCATTACCGGCACCGATACCGGTGTCGGGAAAACATTGGTCACGGCGGTGCTGGCCGTCGGACTCAAGCGCTTGGGACACAGCGTGGGTGTGATGAAGCCCATCGAGACCGGCGTCAGCCCGTCGCGGGTCCTTCATTCCGATGCCGCGAGGCTGCAAGCCATCGTGGACAGCGAGGAGACACTTGGCGCCATCTGTCCCTATCGGTTTGAACCGCCGGTGGCGCCGTTCGCTGCGGCGCAGGCCGAACGGCAGCGCATCGATCCCGCAGTTATCCGGCAGGTCTATCGCCTGCTCGCCCGCCGGTACGACTATACGGTCGTGGAAGGGATTGGCGGAGCCCGGGTGCCGCTGAACTCACATGCTGATGTGATGGATCTGATCGCCGCGCTCAAGCTGCCAGCGGTCGTCGTGGGACGAGCGGGTCTCGGGGGGATCAATCACGCCCTTTTGACGATTGATGCGCTGCGCCGCCGTCGCATTCCACTCGTGGCCTTAGTGCTGAATCGCACCCAACCGGTCCGGTCGGCGATCCTGCGATTTCAGGAACGGACGACCATCGAGATGCTTCGTAAACACGCGGGACTTCCTGTGTTGGGTCCCCTCGGCTATGAGCCGGGTCTCGGTCGGAGCTTCCGGCGTTCCGTCACTCGCCTGACGAGGACTGCGGCCATGGCTACATTGGTCCGATTGGTCAAAGCATCTGTCCGGTGAACCTGGCGGCTTCGGCGGTGACGTCGGATGCCCCGACCACGGCCGACACGACAGCAATCCCGTTTGCGCCGGCGTCCATGAGCGGCCGCACATGCTGTGCCTGGATGCCGCCGATGGCAAACACCGGCAGCGAGGTCAGCGCTCGAATGTTCTTCAGTCCTTCGATGCCCACCACCGGATCATGATCGGTCTTCGACGCTGGCGCAAAAATCGGCCCGAAGCCGATGTAGTCGGGGCTCAGGCGCTCGGCGTCGCGTACCTGCCCGGCAGTGTGCGTAGAGACGCCGATGCGTTTCTCCGGGCCAAGAAGTCGCCTGGCGCTGAGATAGGGCAAATCGGATTGGCCGAGATGGACACCGTCGGCATCAATGGCCAACGCCAGATCGCAGCGATCATTGACGAGAAACAGCACCCCGAGCTTTTTGGCTCTGGTCCGGAGCGACATGGCCTCGTCATAGGCGTCTTTCATCGACGCGGTCTTGTTGCGATACTGGAAAATCCGGGCGCCGCCGGCAGCCGCGGCGTCCAGTACTTCCGTGAGCGGTCGGCCCGGCCGTACCGTCGGGTCGAGAATCACATAGAGTCCTGCAAGTGGGATGGTGTGCGTGAGACCGGCCTTCATGAGCGGGCATTGTAGCGTGCGTCGTTGAAGGGACGCCAGCGGAGGCCCATGACCTGTCACCGTGACCGTGATGCGAATCGCCGGGCTCTCACGGGTCTTGTCGCCCTGCTCTTGCTACCGTCGGCAGGGTGTGATTCGGTTGAACAACCGATCCATATTGTCGCCCAGGATTTTCGTTTTGCGCCGGCCGAGGTGCGTGTGTCAGCCGAGCGGCCGATACGCTTGACGATCGTCAACGAAGGCCGGGAACGGCACGAGTTCAAGAGCCCGCTGTTGGCGCATCAAACCGGCGCAACGAGCGCGCCGTCCAGCAGCCTCCCGCTGCCCCCCAACCGGCAAACCCAGACTGTCATACGAACCGTTCCAGGCGTCTATCACTTCTACTGCGCCATCCGCGGCCACGCAGGGATGAGCGGCACCATTATCGTCGAATGAGTGGATCCTGAATACGGACGGGTCGGGAAGTGAGGATGCAGATCGCTTTATCCGGCGAGAAAACGTTCTAGATAGGTGGTCGACACGTGGCCCTTCTGAAAATCCGGATCGTTCAAAATACGTTTGTGAAGCGGGATGGTCGTCTTGATGCCGTCGATCACAAACTCATCGAGGGCGCGTCGCATGCGGGCCATCGCTTCCTGCCGGTCCCGCCCATGGGTAATCACCTTGGCGATCATCGAGTCGTAATGTGGAACCACGATCGCATTGGACTCCATGGCCGAATCGACCCTGACGCCGAAGCCGCCGGGCGCACTATATCGCGTGATCAGGCCTGGCGACGGAGTGAACTTTTCGGGATCTTCGGCGTTAATGCGGCACTCGAGACTATGGCCTGTGATTCGGATCTCGGGTTGCTTGAAGGAGAGCGGCTGTCCGTCGGCCAGCGTGATCTGCTCTTTGATGAGGTCGATGCCGGTGACCATTTCCGTGATGGGATGCTCGACTTGAATGCGGGTATTCACTTCCATGAAGAAGAAGTTATGGTCTTTGTCGAGCAGGAATTCTACCGTCCCCAAATTGCGGTAATGCACCGCTTTCATGGCCTCGACAGCCACCCGTCCGATCTCGCGGCGAAGCTTTTCATCGACGGCCGGTGACGGCGTCTCCTCGACGAGCTTTTGGTGTCGCCGCTGGATGGAGCAATCGCGCTCGCCGAGGTAGACAACATGGCCGCGCGCATCCGCGGCGATCTGGACTTCGATGTGGCGAGGCTCGAGAAAATACCGTTCGAGATAGACGCTGTCGTTACCGAAGGTTGATTTGGCCTCCGCCTGAGCGGCCTGGAACGCGCGGCCGAGTTCTTCAGCGCTGTTGACCACGCGCATGCCCCGCCCACCACCGCCGGCCGCGGCTTTGATAATGACCGGATAGCCGATCTTGGCGGCGGCTTCGCGGGCCTCCTGCTCGCTCTTGAGCTCTCCGGGACTTCCCGGCGTGACCGGAAGTCCGCGACGGGCCACGATTTCCCGGGCCTTGGCTTTATCCCCCATCAACGCAATGTTTTCCGAGGTCGGCCCGATGAACTTGACGCCGATCGATTCGCAGACCTCGGCAAAGTGGGCATTTTCGGAAAGAAACCCGTATCCGGGATGGATCGCGTCGGCGCCGGTGATTTCGGCGGCGCTGAGGACGTTCGGAATGTTGCGATAGCTCAGGGCTGATTCGGCAGGTCCCACACACACCCGTTCATCCGCTGCACGGGCATGCATGCCGCCCGCATCGGCTTCAGAATGAATGGCCACGGTCCTAATTCCGAGCTCTTTGCAGGCGCGGATGACCCTTAACGCGATCTCACCCCTGTTGGCGACCAGCACCTTTTTAAACACGTGAGGCCCCTTTCCATAGCGGTCGGCGCGCATGAGCATCCGACTGGACGGGAGTGAAGCCGTCGCTAAGGCGGAGGCGGGACTGGTTGAGGGTCCGGACGCGGCTGGAACGATGCTGGACGGCCTGTGTTAACATCCGTGTTTTAAGGGGTGGCTTTGGGATCGATCAAGAAGAGCGCTTGACCGTATTCAACGGGCTTGGTGCTCTCCACCAAAATCTTGGTGACGCGCCCGTCCACCTCCGATTCAATCTCGTTCATCAGCTTCATGGCTTCTACGATACACAAGACCTGCCCTTTTTTCACATAATCCCCTTCTTCGACGTAGGGATCGGCGTCCGGGGACGGGGACCGGTAGAAGGTTCCCACAATCGGCGAAGTGATCGTAATCTGTCCCGCGGCATCCTCCACCAAGTCGCTCGCCGGCACTGCATGGTGGGCCATGGCGGGGGGCGACGTCTGACCGGGCTCACTCACGAGGGCCGACACGGTTTTCATCCCGATCTCGTGCCGCACCCTGATGCGCAGCCCGGCCCGCTCGATCTCCAGTTCCGTCAAATGGTTGCGTTTCAGCAGGTCGATCAAATCCTGAATCTGCTTCGTTTGAGCCGCGGCATCCTGAGCGCTCTTGGTGCCTGCGAAGGAGCCAGGCAGGACAATGGGCGTTCCGGGGATTCGCGCTTTGCGGGGTTTTTTTCGGCTCACCGAACGCGCTCCACGTAGGCTCTCGTACGGGTGTCGATCTTAATGACGGTCCCAACTTCCAGATAGAGGGGGACTTTGATGGTGGCTCCTGTCTCCACAATGGCGGGTTTGGTGCCGCCGGACGCAGTATCGCCGCGTACACCCGGCTCGGCATCCACCACCTTGAGTTCGATAAAAATGGGCAGCTCCACATCGATTGGACGATGCTCGTAAATCAGAATTTTCGCGTTCATGTTTTCTTTGAGCAGGTCCGCGTTGTCGCCCAGCTGCTTTTTCTCGAAGGTCAATTGTTCATAGGTGTCCGTGTCCATGAACGTATAATCGTCTCCAGTCGCGTAGAGGAACTGCATTTCCCGTTCTTCGAGATCCGGTTCGTCGAACCGCTCCCCCGAGCGGAACGTGCGGTCGAGCACATTGCCCGAGAGATAGCTTTTGAGCTTGGTCCTGACAAACGCGCCGCCCTTTCCCGGTTTCACATGTTGAAATTCGACGATGTAGAATGGCTCGCCGTCGACCATGAGACGAACCCCGCCTCGAAAATCGGTGGTGGAAATCACTCGGTGCTCCCTTCAACTGCAAATGAACATGAATAAATTATTCAGTCTCTAGCTATCGTGATGCACTCTTCTGCCGGCGGGACGCCGGCGAGGGCTTCTTGAGCTTTTTCTGCGCTGACAAATGATCATGCAGGCCGCGTAATGCGAGGAGATAGCCCGCAGGACCCAATCCGGAGATCTGGCCCAGGGCGACCCCGGCGACGTGAGAATGATGGCGGAATGGCTCACGCTGATGAATGTTCGACAGGTGGACCTCGACGGTGGGTAGTCCCACTGCGGCAATGGCATCACGAATGGCAATGCTCGTATGCGTATATGCGGCGGGGTTAATGATAATGCCCTGATAGCCGCTCCCGCTCTCTTGAATCCAGGTGACGAGCTCCCCTTCGTTGTTGGACTGACGAATGTCCACTTCTACCGCCAAATCCTCCGCCAGCTTGGTCATGGCCGCATCAATGCTGTCGAGGGACTGGCTGCCATAGATGGACTGCTCCCTCGTGCCAAGAAGGTTCAGGTTGGGTCCATGTAACACGAGTATCCGGAGCATGGTTCAGCCGATGTCTACACGCTGGCGGTATTCTTGCCGGCAGTTTAGGAGAGCGGCATTGTAACAGGCCGGCAATGGGCGGTCAAACTATCGAATATATTGGAAATTTAGGGGTCCGAGTCCGAGGTTTTCGCTGTTGGACTGTCGCGCCGCTGCTGCTGAAGTGTGCGGAGCCAGGACTCAAGTTTGGCAATGGTTTCCGCGTGACGCAAGGGGCCGTCCGTGCCTGCTCCCGCGTCCGGTTGAGCACCCGTTCCCACCGTGCTGATGGGATTTTCCTTCCGGAGGTCGAGGGTGGATGCCATGCGTTGAGCGTGGGGAATACTGGAGGGATCTGTGAGAGTGGGTGCCGGGTCAGGACTATCTGTCGGTACCGACGCAGGTGGTGAGACTTTGGGCTTCGACGGCTTCCGAGGCAGCTTCGTGGCTTTTGCGTCTCGTGGTACCTCCACCCCCAAGGAGGCCTGAACCGACAGCGCTTCTTCGTCCTTGGGATTCATCCCCAGGATGACGCGGCAGGACGTCAGCGCTTCTTCCTTCAGTCCTTGGGCGGCGTAAATCTTGATCAGAGTCCGATGGGCGCGAAGGTTTTCCGGACTCAGCTTGATCGCTCCCTCGAGCACCGCCCTCGCCTTCGTCAGTTGGTTCAGTTGGTCATAGGCACGTCCCAGCACGACCATTGCGGTGATAAACCCCGGATAGTATCTCAGCCCATCTTCCAACACGCTGACCGCTTCCTCCCACATGCCGACCTTGCAGTATTCCTCCGCCAGCGGCAGGAAGGCTTTGGACTGAGGGTCTTTGGCCAGCTGCGTGGCCAGCCGGTCAATCTCGAAGGCATTCGCGGCAGGTTTTTGAGGTGCCATGGTCTAACGTTTCGTCAAAGAGTTGGGAGCGCGGAGCATGCGCTCAGAAAGCGGCACCCTGAGCCATCGTTGGGCCACGTGTAAAATGTCATCCGCCAGTTCTCGTTTCGGTTTGAGTGGAAGATCAGTGACGCGGCCGTCACGCTCGATGACTGTGACTGCATTGCGGTCGCTGCCGAATCCTCCCCCAGCCAGGGTCACGTCGTTCGCAACGATGACATCCAATCCCTTGGAGGTCAGCTTCGCCTTGGCATGCATCAGGAGATCATGGGTTTCGGCGGCAAAGCCGACCAACACTTGCGTCGTTCGACGGGCGGACAAAGCAGCCAAAATATCCGTGGTCTGCTCGAGGTCCAGCGCGGCGGTCGGCCTGCCGGATTTTTTCAATTTGCGTGTCGCCGCCTGCGTGGGACGGAAATCTGCTACGGCGGCGGTCATGACCACGACGGTGGACCACGGCAGTCGGGCGCTCATTTCCTTAGCCATCTCTTCAGCCGTTTCCACCGGGACCAGTTCCACTCCACGGGGAGGAGGAAGTGACGTTGGACCGCTGACCAATACGACCTGTGCGCCGCGATGATAGGCGGCTTCCGCGATGGCGTAACCCATTTTTCCCGACGAGCGGTTCGAAATATACCTGACGGGATCGATCGGTTCCTGGGTCGGTCCGGCCGACAGCAGCACGCGTTGGCCTTCGAAGTCCCGTTTCGGCACGAGGATGGAGCCGATGGCGGCCACAATACGTTCTTCCTCGGCCAATCGTCCTTGCCCGAGACGGCCGGATGCCAGCGGTCCTTCATCAGGGTCGATGACCACCACTCCCCTCGCCCGGAGCGTCCGGACATGATCGGTGACGGTCGGATGAGACCACATGCCGCCATCCATCGCCGGCGCGCAGATGAGCGGGCACTGTGCCGTCAACAGCATCGTCGATAACAGATCGTCGGCGAGTCCCAGTGCGGCTTTTGCCAGGAAGTTTGCGGTCGCCGGTGCCACCACAATGGCGTCGGCCTGTTCCGGCAGCGAGAGGTGCTTCATTTCCTGATGGGCCTCGAAGAGACCGGTGACCACCGGCCGGCCCGAGAGCACTTCGAACGTCAGCGGCGTGATGAACTTCGCCGCCGCGCGGGTCATGGCCACGTCGACCGTCGCGCCTTCGCGGATCAAGGCGCGCAACAGGCTCACCGCCTTGTACGCCGCGATGCTGCCGGTGACGCCCAGGACCAGGCGGGCGCCAGCGAGCGTCGGTCGTATCGTGTCCGGGCTCATGCGTTACTCTTCGGACTCAGCGGCAGCAGGCTTGGGACTGTCGTCCACGTAGACGCTGAGTTCTTTCTTGATTTCCCTGGCGTCCTCACCGGTCATCATGGCCATACGTTCGGTCTCACCTTCCTTGCCACGCTTGGCTTCCTTCATGGCGTCTCTGGCATCTTTGCCGACCAGGTACCTGGCTTCGCCACGGAGCACTTCATCGAGCGCCACCGTCGTTTCCTTGGTAAAGCGCGAGATGCCGAACGGCCGGGACCCTTGCACAATGTGCTTGGCCCGTTGAGCAGCCACGATGACCAGACGATGGCGCGAATCGAACTGGTCCGGGGTGTATTGCGGCAGCAGACTGAGCATATCAATCATGGATTTGTTACTCCTGTTGGTTAGGGGAGATCTTTTCGATCTCCGGGTTTAGCCTCGTCGTCGAGAATGAAATTATTTTCGATCCAGGCCATATTCAGACGTTTGGTCTTCAATCGCTCACCAAGAAAAATGTTTTCCAGATCGCGCAGGGACCGGGTTAAATCGTCGTTTCTGACGATGTAGGCATACTCCCGATAGCTCCACACTTCTTCTTTCACCTTTTGCAGGCGCCGCTGAATTTCGTCAGAAGAATCGGAGGCGCGGGTCAGCAACCGCTGACGCAGGGCCGCCATCGAGGGGGGTAGAATAAAAATCGATACCGCATCCTCAAACTTCTTTTTCACCTGCATCGCCCCTTGGACATCAATTTCCAAAAGGACGTCGATCCCCTGGTCGATCTTTTCGCCCACGGTTTTCCTCGGTGTGCCATAGAGATGCCCGTAGACGCGTGCCCACTCGATGAATTCATGACGGTCGATCATCGCCTGGAAGGTGGCCTCGTCCGTGAAAAAGTACTCACGACCGTGCTCTTCACCAGGCCTGGGCTTTCTGGTGGTATAGGAAATTGAATGCCACAGTCCGGGAATATTTGCCGTGAGCTGTTTGCACAAGGTCGTTTTTCCCGTGCCGGAAGGGGCCGAAATGATGAACAGTATTCCCCGCCGTTCGGTTGACGACCGGACCGGCCCTGATGGCAACGGCATGGCGTTGGCAGTCATACTCATTCGACGTTCTGGACCTGTTCCCGGATGCGTTCCAACTCGGCCTTCATCTGCACCACGTGACCTGCGATGACAGCGTCGTTGGCCTTCGAGCCGATGGTATTCACCTCTCGGCCCATTTCCTGAAGGAGGAATTCGAGCGTTTTACCTACAGATTCCGCGCGCTTAAGCTGTTGCTCAAACTGTAACATATGAGAGTCCAGTCTGACTATTTCTTCCGTAATGTCACCACGGTCGGCATAGATGGCCAGTTCCTGGTGCAATCGGGGAACGTCCGGCGCTTCGGCCCCCAGCAGCTTCTCGACTCGCTCCTTCATACGCACAAAGCCTTCCTGCACAACGGTTGGCACGCGACTGGCGACTGCTGACCGGTGATCTTTCATGATCTGAAGGCGCCCGTGCATGTCCTTCGCCAGCGCGATTCCCTCCTGCTTCCGCATGTGGTGGAGGTCGTCGAGGGCATCTTCGGCGAGCTTGCGCACCAGTTGAGCCAGTGCGGGGTCCTCCGGCGCCTGATCGGATACGGTGAGTACATCTCGAAGTCCGGCGATGAGTGCCACATCGATCGGCCCAGGCAGCTTGAGAGAGGTTTTCAATCGACGGAGGGACTGATGGTACTGTTTTGCCAATGCCTGGTCAAGATTGATGAGTCCTCCCCGACCCTTCCCGCCTTGAATCGTGACGGTCAGATCGATGCGGCCTCTCACGCACCGTTGCTGGACGGCTTTTTTGAACGGGTCTTCCAGCGCGTGCAATGAGCGAGGAAGGCGGCAGGCCACCTCGAGAAACCGATGGTTGACAGAGCGCACCTCCAGGGTGACGGATCCATCAAGCCAGGACGTATGCTTCTGTCCGTATCCTGTCATGCTGCGAATCATCGAGCGCTTTTCTCCTTGGCATCACAGTCGTCATAAATCGGGCAACGGCTGCAGAGCGGTTTTCGCGCCATACACACATATCGGCCATGCAGGAGCAGACGCTGTGAGAATCCCGTCCATCGCGAGGATGGCAGCAACCCCTGGAGGTCCGCTTCGATCTGAGCGGGATCGTCAGAGACGGTCAATTTCAGCCGATTAGCGACGCGTTTCACGTGGGTATCGACCACAATTGCCGGCCGGCCAAAGGCTTGTCCCAGCAAGACATTAGCTGTTTTCCGCCCGACCCCCGGCAAAGTGACCAGGTCCTCCATCCGGTCCGGAACCCGGCCCCCGAACCGTGTGCTGACGGCATGGCCACAGTGCACGAGATTCCTTGCCTTGCTCTTGAAGAACCCTGTGGAACGAATAATAGATTCAAGTTCCGGCAGCGTCGCGCCGGCCAGTTCCGAAGCAGTTTTATAGCGTTTGAAGAGTGCCGGTGTCACTTGGTTGACGCGCTGGTCGGTGCATTGTGCCGACAGGATGGTGGCCACGAGGAGTTCCCACGGTGACCGGTGAACTAGCTCGACTCTGGATTCCGGCATCGACGCCTGGAGTTTCCGTGCGATGGATTGTGCCCGCTTCCGAAGATCGGTGGGGGGTGATGGCGTGCGTGGCATGGCCGAGCCGCTACGATTGTGAAGGGATCATGGACGAGTTGCAAGCGCGACGACGGCATCTCCGGGCATCGCGGAATCATGGTCCGAAGGAGCGGCCAGTGCTAGCTCACGCTCGAGATGATCGAGCAGCGGTTGGAGTGTATCCGGCTGAAGGGCCGAGACGCCGACGGTCCGGTACCGGCGACACAGGAGCTCAGCTTCGTGCCTTGGAAGGCGATCACACTTATTGAAGACCAGGGTTCTGGGTAGTGTGTCGAGATTCAATTCTTGAAGGATTTTCACAACGGCGGAAATTTGAATGTCGACGTCGGCGGCGCTCGCATCGACCACGTGCACCAGGAGATCCGCTTCGCGCAACTCCTCCAACGTCGTCCGAAATGCTCCCAGCAGCTCTTGCGGGAGATCGCGGATAAACCCGACAGTATCAGTCACGATCACTTCACGGTCTCTCGGAAAACGTAGTCTTCGGCTGGTCGTATCCAATGTTTCAAACACCCGGTCTTGGGCGGATACATGGCTTTTCGTCAGCACGTTGAGCAGGGTCGATTTCCCGGCGTTCGTGTATCCGACGAGAGACAGTACGGGTATCCGATGCCGAGTCCGACGTGCACGGCGCTGGTCCTGGTGACGTGCAAAGTGTTGGAGTTCCCGCTCCAGATGAGTGATGCGGTCTCTGATTCGCCGCCGGTCGGTTTCCAATTTGGTTTCGCCCGGACCTCTCGATCCGATGCCGCCGCCGAGACGTGACAACTCCGTGCCCTTCCCGGATAGTCGGGGAAGCAGATACCGAAGCTGGGCGAGTTCCACCTGCACCTTGCCCTCGCGGCTATGGGCCCGGCGTGCGAAGATGTCGAGAATCAACTGTGTGCGATCAATAACCTTGATATCGGTCAGTTCCGAGATCGCGCGCGATTGGGCGGGTGTGAGCGTCTGATCGAAGATCACCATGTCCGCACCCTTATGCAGGGTTTGGATCAGAACATCTTTCAGTTTTCCGCTGCCCAGGAGATAGCGTTGATGCCCATCCTGTGTCCGTTGCGCCATCCGGTCGATGACCGTCACTCCGGCGGAGGCCGCCAATTCAGTCAGTTCGACGAGCCGCTCCTCCTGCTCGCTGCGGCTCCGCGAGGAAGCGCTGACCAGCATGGCCGACTCTCCTTCGTGTCCGACCGCGTGGGTTCCAAGCGCCTGCTGCATGTCGATTTCGAGGTCTTCGATGAAGCGGTCGAAGGCCAATGTGCAGTGTTGAAACGGTGTGCTTTTGAGTACGTTGCAGAGTTGACCTGCGCCGTTCGGCGGCAACAGATGGGCCAGATACAGCGTACCTGGATTGGCGGAGGGTGTGACCGAAAGCACCCCGAACAGATCAAGCCGCAGATACGCCAAGTCCGTCAACGATTCTTGACTGAGCGGCTGATCCTGCAACTGGGTGCGGATCAATCGGAGACCGCGCAGTGAGCGTGACCCCGCACGGAATTTGGACAGCGTTGTCGGTGAAAGTGCCAGATCGGTGCCGATGATGATCTCTTGCACCTGCCCCCTCCGGGTCAGGAGCAGCGCCAAGGGACGCCGGATTTCCAGCGATAGCTGACACATGGCCTTCGCAAGGTCGAGCGACAGCACCTTGTCCTGCGGGACTCTGCGTCTGTACAGACGCTCGAGCGCTCCTACCTGACTGGCGCGCAGCCCGCTGGTCTGTCCGTAGATCTCAGGAATGGGAGTCCTCCCCGGTCTTCACGCCGGCTGGATAGTGGCAAGAGCCGGCTCGAGTGTCGTAAACGGTTCGGCATCGATCGCCATGCGGTGTCCGGCGGCAAGAGCGCTCCGACCGGCCGCGGCAACCATGGCGGCGTTGTCCGTGCAAAAGCGCATCGGAGGAATGCTCACGGGAACCTTTAATGCCGCTGCCCGTTCCTGGACGAGCACGCGAAGGCGGCTATTGGCTGAGACACCTCCAACCACCGCCAACGCTCGAACCCCCGTCTGTTGAACCGCCAGCAGGGCTTTGTCGACGAGCACGGTGACAATCGCTTCCTGATAGCCCGCAGCCAAATCAGCCTTCCGTCTGGCCAGTTCATCTTCACCCATCCCCTGCACCTTGTACAGCAGGGCTGTTTTCAGCCCGCTAAAACTGAACTCCAGGCTTCCCCGCCTGAGAGACGTTTTTGGAAACGGGATGGCGGACGGGTTCCCTGATTGTGCGAGCCGATCCAGTGCGGGACCTCCGGGAAATCCGAGTCCCAACATCTGCGCGCCCTTGTCGAAGGCCTCTCCTGCCGCATCGTCCCTCGTGCATCCCAATTGAGTCGCCCCGTCCGTGTCCTTCCGGTACAAGTGGGTATGCCCTCCCGACACCACGAGCACGATGCTAGGCAGAGGAAACTTCGGATCTTCGAGCCAGGCGGACGCGATATGGGCGTCCAAATGGCTGACACCGACCAGAGGAAGATGGAGCATGTAGGCCAAGGTCTTGGCATAATTCACCCCGACAATCAGCGCTCCAGCCAACCCGGGACCCTGCGTGACCGCGATGCCGCTCAGTGACTGCCATGAAAGCCTCGACTCCTCTAAGGCGGCGACCACGACTCGTTCGATCATTTCAACATGGGCGCGGGAGGCGAGTTCCGGCACGACACCGCCGAAGCGCTCATGGACGGCATGCTGGGAGGCGACGACGTTGGCGAGCACTGATCCGTCCGCGGCAATGACAGCGGCGGCTGTTTCGTCGCAGGAGGTTTCAATACCGAGAACGGGACCGGGGAGAAAGGGGGTTGTGGCGTTCATCCAATCCAACATGAAAAAACAGTGCGACCCTTGTCCGAACAGAGACAAGGGTCGCACAATGGAGTGTCCAATGGGTGCTGTGTGCTCACGGGCGGTCCGCTAGACCCCTGCCATGGCCTCCTGCTCGATGAACGTCGGCGCACCATCCCGCAGCACCACCCGAATCTTCCGGCTTTCTTTGAACCGGCCTTTGATCATTTCTTCGGAGAGTGGATCGCCAATCGCACGTTGGATCGTTCTCCTCATCGGCCGCGCCCCATAGAGAGGTTCGTAGCCTTCCTTGATCAACCAGGCTTTGACTTCGTCATCGACCTCGATTTCCACGCCCTTCTCGACCAGCCGCAGATTGAGCTCGCGCAGCAGGATGTCGAGGATGCTGGTGAGATGCGTCTTGTCGAGCTGGTGGAACACAACGATTTCGTCGATTCTGTTGAGGAACTCAGGGCTGAATTGCCGGCGCAGTTCGCCCAAAACCTCTTCCTTCTTGTGGCGGTCCTGCTCCGCATCCGTGCTTTGGAATCCGAGGCTGACTCCCTTCTGAATCATCTTCGTGCCGATGTTGGAGGTCATGATGACCACCGTGTTCTTGAAGTCGACCTTCCGTCCGAGGCTGTCCGTCAGCACCCCGTCGTCCAGTACTTGTAAGAGAAGATTGAAGACGTCTGGATGCGCCTTTTCGATCTCGTCGAACAGCACAACGGAATATGGCCGGCGGCGCACACGCTCTGTGAGCTGTCCGCCTTCTTCATAGCCCACGTAGCCGGGCGGTGCTCCGAACAACCGTGAACTGGTGAACTTTTCCTGGTATTCGGACATGTCGATGCGGATCAACGCATCTTCCGTGTTGAAGAGGAACTCCGCCAAGGTCCGGGCCAACTCGGTCTTGCCCACGCCTGTTGGTCCGAGGAAGATAAACGAACCGATCGGCTTCTTGGCTTCCTTCAAGCCGGCACGCGAACGTCTGATGGCTCGGCACACGGCGGAGATCGCCTCGTTCTGGCCGACGACACGCTTGTGGAGGAATTCCTCCATGCGCAGCAACTTGTTCGATTCTTCCTCTTCGAGTTTGAAGAGCGGAATGCCGGTCATCTTCGAAACAACGTAGGCGACGTCCTCTTTGCCGATCGACGGCTTCTGCTTTTCTTGGTTCTTTTTCCATTCGCGCTTGGATTCTTCGAGCAGCTTTCGCAGGCGCTCCTCCTCTTCGCGGTGCCGCACGGCTTCCTCGAAGTTCTGCATCGAAATCGCCAATTCCTTGTCACGCGAAACTTTCTTGAGCTCCTGTTCCATTGCCTTGAGCTCACCGGGCAACGCATAGGTCTGGAGTTTGGCCCGGGAGCCGGTTTCATCGATCAGATCGATGGCCTTGTCGGGAAGGAAGCGATCGGTGATGTAGCGGTCGGAGAGCTTGACCGCCTCGACAATCGCGTCCTCCGTGATTTCGACCCCATGGTGTTCTTCATACCGATCGCGGAGCCCTTGGATAATGCGAACGGTTTCATCCAGACTCGGCGGCTGCACATAAATGGGCTGGAATCGACGCTTCAACGCGCCATCCTTTTCGATGTGCTTGCGGTATTCATCGAGTGTGGTGGCACCGATGCACTGAATCTCACCACGGGACAAGGCGGGCTTGAGCATGTTCGAGGCATCGATCGAGCCTTCGGCTGCTCCGGCGCCCACCAGGGTATGCAGCTCGTCGATGAAGATGATGATATTCCCGGCCTGGACAATTTCCTTCATCACGACCTTGAGACGCTCCTCGAACTGACCGCGGTATTTGGTGCCGGCCACGAGTGAACCGAGATCGAGGGCGATCACTCGACGGGAGAGGAGATTGTCCGGGACTTCCGATTGGACGATGCGTTGGGCCAACCCTTCGACGATGGCGGTCTTGCCCACGCCGGATTCCCCGATCAATACCGGATTGTTTTTCGTGCGACGACTGAGAATCTGGAGCACGCGCTCAATTTCATCGGCGCGGCCGATGACCGGATCGAGCTGCCCTTCCTGCGCCATCTGCGTGAGGTCGCGGCCGAACTCATCAAGTGCCGGGGTGTTGCTCTTGCGATCGCGTTCCCGAGGTGCAGACTTCCGAAGGAAGGTGACGGTCAGTTGGCGTGCCGTCAGGAGATTTGCTCCGAGGCTGCGGAGGATCTTGCCGCCAATGCCCTCTTCTTCACGCAAGAGACCGAGAAGGAGGTGTTCGCTGCCGATGTGATTGTGACCCAGGAGCCGCGCCTCTTCCACGCCATACTCGATCACCTTCTTGACGCGCGGGCTGAAGGGAATTTCCCCGAAGGTCATGGTGGTGCCGCCGCCGGGCAGGTTTCGCTCAATCTCAAGGCGAATCTGCTCGGTGGAAAGCCCCATCTTTTTGAGGATCATCAAGGCGATGCCGTCGGACTCGCGGAGGATGGCTAAGACCAGGTGCTCGGTTCCGAGGTAGTCGTTTTGATGACGCTCGGCTTCCTCTCGCGCCAGGATGATGATCTTCCGACCCTTGTCCGTGAATCGTTCGAACATCCTGCCTCCTATATTGATGGGGACGGTGCGTACGGCGGCTTAGGGCAAACCCTTCGAAATATCTGGCCTAATTCTAACTAGAAGCTTTTTGAGTGTCAAGGTTGTGATCGAATTGTTCGGCGGCAGGATGTGTTCGTACACAATCTCACTACACATTGGCACGCAATTCGTTGACTTCAGCAAAACCCTGCCGATAGAATCCCGCACCTTTAAGCGGATTTTTTGTCGATTCCTCCCGGGGCTTACCGCATGAAAAGCAAGAGCATCGGTATTTTAACTAAGCCCAAGTTTCCGGAAGTCAAGGCGACGGTGCATGCAGTCGTGAACTGGCTGCGGGATCGGAAAATCGACGTGATCTTAGACAACACGTCGGCCAACCTGTTGAACGAGCGCGGGGGCGTGCAGAAAACACAGCTCGCTCAGAAGGCAGACGTCCTCTTGATCCTTGGTGGCGACGGAACCATGCTGAATGCGGCACGGTTGGCTGGTGAACGGAGCATTCCCATCCTCGGCGTGAACATGGGAGGTCTCGGATTCCTCACCGAAGTCCGGCTCGAGCATCTCTATCCCTCCTTGGAACGTGTGTTCGCCAACGAATACGTCCTCGACGAACGGCTGATGCTCGGATCACACATCCATCGACATGGTGAGACAGTGGCGCAGGGCGTCGTCTTGAACGATGTCGTCATCAGCAAAGGCACCTTGGCCCGGATGATCGAATTGCGGATTGCGATTCAAGAACAGTTCGTAACGAATCTGCGCGGTGACGGATTGATCGTGAGTACGCCGACGGGGTCCACCGCCTACTCGCTCTCAGCCGGCGGTCCGATCATCAGCCCTGCAGTGCGAGCGCTGATTGTGTCGCCGGTCTGTCCGCACACACTGACGCATCGCCCGCTCATCGTGCCCGACGATGTGGAAATCGAGGTGACGCTCACGAGCAAGGATGAAGGTGCCATGGCGACCCTCGACGGACAGGTGGGTGTGGCTCTGACTCAAGGCGATACCGTGGTGCTAAAGGTCAGCGAGCACCGGACGAGGCTGATTCGATTTCCCGAGAGCAGCTATTACGGGGTCTTGCGGGAGAAACTGAAGTGGGGGGATGGATAAGGTCGATAAGGTCATTCCCGTTCGATGAACCCCAGCATTTCCTGATTCGTCACGTATTTGAATTCTCCGATACAGTCTGTCGCCCCTTTATGGGCCTTCTCCGCGGTTTCGAGGGCACGAAGTCCTTTGGCGTTTACGGGGCGGCTCTTCCGTTCCTTCAGCAGTGCATGCAGTTTGTCGAGCACCGCCTTGGCCGAATGTCCGGCCGGTTTCGTCGCCAGATACCGCTGCACGACTTCGGCACACCAATCTCCATCGCGTTTGGCCACGCCGACCAAGCCTTCACTCGCTTTTCTGGCCCAACCTGCCAGAAACACTCCGTCCACGATCTTACCGCTGGTTTCCTCATAGGCCTGGAACATGGCATCGTCGGGATCGTTGCCAGTCTTGTTGGGGTTGGTCACGAAGACTCCCCCTTTATACGGGAGGCCGACCGTCTCATCGACTTTGTCGCCGACGGCAAACACCACTGAGTCGCATGGAAATTCGTAAAATTGCTTGAGTCCGACGGCGGCGGTGTCCTCACCTTTGGGTTCGAGTTTGTTATCTTCCATCTCCAGCGCGCGGACCTGATTGTTGCCGTCCGCCAGGATGCGCTTGGGCGACGCAAGAAATCTGAATCCCATTTTTGTCTGGCTTACCGACGGCTCACATTTCGTAAACTCGTCCAGCAGCCCCTTCAAAATTTCGTCCGGCTTCTGCCCTACTGCGACGAGGCGATCTTTAATTCGGTCAAATTCCTTCTTGATGCCGTCCAAATCCATGTTGCTACAGACGGCTCGGATTTCCTTGGGGTTGTATTTCCGTTCCGCGGGACCTCGCCGCACGATGGCGGTGACGCGCTCGACCTTTTTGTACCGGGTCAACCAATGGGCAATATCGACCATCACATCGCCCGCCCCGATAATCGCGACGTGCTTGCCCATGTCGAATGGACGGTCGCCGAATCCCGGCAAACGGTTGAAGTGATACACGACGTCCTTGGCGTGAAACACGCCTTTTGCGGAGTCTCCTTCAACGCCGATGGCCTTGGTCCCCTGTGCGCCGATTGAAAAGACCACTGCGCTTGCACCAAGCGCGCGCACGTCGTCGACGGTCAGATCTTTGCCTATGCCGATGGAGACGTTTCCAAAATAATGGACATGAGGTTGCTCGAGCAGATCCCAGTATTGTTTTCTCAGCCCGCCGCGGAGTTTGAGCTTGCTGGGAAAGATGCCATATTCGGCAAGCCCGCCGAACTTGATGTCGCGGTTCAGAATGATGATCTCATGGCCGGCCTTCCCGAGTGCGGCGGCAACCGCCATCCCGGCTGGTCCTGCACCGGCGACAATGATGCTGTGCTTCTGCTGTGCGCTCATTCGATTCCTAAAATTCAGGGTATAAAGTGTCTAGAATCCCAACAGTTCCGCGGACTTTAGCATAGCCGTTTCGACGCTGTCAAAACGGATGCCCCGACGTCACCCCCCGGCGCTTCCCACTGGCCCGCCAGGTTCCGTCATGCGCCAAGGATCCAACAATTCGTCAAGGCGTTTGTCCGCGAGGACCTTCTGCTCCTTCGCCACTTGTCGGACAGTCTTTCCCGACCGATACGCATCCTTGGCGAGCTTGGCCGCGGCTTCATAACCGATTTCGGGGGCCAACGCGGTGCACATGGCAAGGCTTTCCTCGATAAGACTCTGGCAGCGCTCTTTGTTGGCGGTAATCCCTTCAATGCATTTCGCGGCGAAATTGTGTGTGGCGGTGGCGAGCAATTCAATGGATTGCAGCAGGTTATAGGCCATCACAGGAAGCATGACGATCAGCTCAAAGTTTCCGGCTTGACCTCCGATCGTCACCGTCACGTCGTTGCCGATGACCTGCGCGCAGACCATGGTGACCGATTCTGCAATGACTGGATTGACCTTCCCCGGCATGATCGAGGATCCCGGCTGTGTCTCGGGAAGATGAATTTCTCCCAGCCCACAGCGGGGACCGGACCCCAGCCAACGGATATCGTTCGCGATTTTCATCAGGCTCACCGCGAGGGTGCGTAATTCCCCGCTCGCTTCGACCAGTGAATCCTGTGTGGACTGTGCTTCAAAATGATTGGTCGCCTCCCTGAAGTGACAGCCTGTTTCCTGAGCGATTATGGCCATCACCTTGGACGAAAAATCCGGATGGCAATTCAATCCGGTGCCGACCGCTGTGCCACCCAAGGCGACCTCGCTCAGGGCTTCCTGTGCGCGCTTCATCCGGGCGATGCCCAGCTCAATTTGGCGAGCATAGCCACCGAATTCCTGCCCCAGCCGGACGGGGGTTGCATCTTGAAGATGGGTGCGGCCGATCTTGACGATGGTGTCAAAGTCCTTGGCCTTTTGCGCCAGTGCCTTCTGTAACCGCTGCAGGCTCGGTAAGAGCTGGCGTTCGATCATTTCCGAGGCCGCGATATGGATCGCCGTCGGGATGACGTCATTGCTGGATTGGCCAAGATTGACATGGTCATTGGGATGCACAAGCTTGCTGCCGCGTGCGCCGCCCAGGAGTTCGGTGGCTCGGTTGGAAATCACTTCATTGGTATTCATATTCGTTGATGTGCCCGACCCGGTTTGGAACACATCCACTGGAAATTCGTTGTCGAGCTTCCCCTCCACGACTTCCGTGGCCGCCTGCTTGATGGCATCTGCGGGTTGCTGCGCCAGCAAGCCGAGCGAATGGTTCACGGCAGCGGCGGCACGCTTAATCAGACCCATGGCTCGAATGATGGATCTGGGCATCCGCATGGAGCTAATCGGAAAGTTTTCGATCGCTCGAGCCGTCTGTACTCCATAATACGCATTGGCCGGCACGGCCAGTTCCCCCATCGTGTCGCGTTCAATTCTGGTTCCGGCAGGTGCCGAATTCTCGGAATGTGTCTTCATGCGGTGCTCCATGCGTGAATGGACTTTCAAGCTGCGGGCGCCATGATAAACTCAGGCCGCCTGCTTCCACAAGGGTGACCGCGATGGACGTCCCCCATCTCGTCGTCGAGGCGTTTCCAGGGTTTAAGGGTGAAAAGACGCCCCGGTCCTTCACGCTCGAAGGCACAAGACTGCAAGTCGAGCACGTCGTGGATCGCTGGTATAGCGAGACCCACAGCTATTTCCGGGTCGCCGCCAGCGACGGTCAACGATATGTGCTTCGGTTAGACTTGGATGATGATTGCTGGGAATTGATCATGTGTGAGCGCAGGGAGGGACGGTGAATGCAGGAAGGCCCGCCGAAGCGGGCCTTCAGGTGATTCATATCGTGGCGGTTGATCAGGCCACCTTCACGTCGATGGCTTTGGGCTTCACTTTCTCAGACTTCGGAAGGTGCAGATTCAGCACTCCTTCCTTGTATTCCGCCTTGACGCCGCTCTCATCCACCGATTCGGGTAGTGAGAAACTGCGGACGAAACTCCCGTATAAGCGCTCCACGCGGTGGAACCTCTTGCCCTTCTCCTCTTTTTCTTGACGACGCTCTCCCTGGAGCGTGAGCACGCCGTTTTCAACGGTCACTTTGACGTCTTCTTTTTTCACTTCAGGCAGCTCCGCCTTGATGAGGTACTCTCCATCGGTTTCGCTGATATCAACGGTCGGCATCCAGTCTGCGACCGTGAGGTTCTCCTTTCCACTGTTGCGAAGCGACGGGCGCGAGAACACCCGATTCAACCGTTCCGACATATCTTCAAGCTCCCGAAACGGATCCCACCGTACGAGTGTCATGATAGAACCTCCTTCTCCAAATAATCATTCTGTTGTTGTGCTAGCTCTTGTTCAGATTCTCGTCGCGGCGCCGACAGTGCTGCTATGGCTTTGAGGTAATGCTTTCTGCAGGGAAGTCAAGGGGGACGTCGGCGAGAGCGCTAGCGTTGATCGAGCGGGACGTACGGGCGGTTATGCTCGCCGGCGTAGATCTGATCCGGTCGGAAGAGTTTGTTTTCCGTCAGCTGCTCCAGCCAGTGCGCGAGCCAGCCGGACACTCGAGCCATCGCAAAAATTGGCGTGAACAGATCAGTATCGATACCCATCTTGTCGTAGATAATCCCTGAATAGAAATCGACATTCGGATGAACCCGTTTCTCCCCCAGCAGCTCGTCGGCCTTGAGTTCGACCTGGAGCGCGATGTCGTAGAGCTGGGACGTGCCACAGGTTTTAAAGAGCGTTCTGCAAAGACTCTGCAAGATGGTCGCGCGCGGATCTTTCACTTTATAGACGCGATGTCCAAACCCCATCAACTTCCGCTTATTGCGAACCTGTTCTTCGACGTAGCGGGCTGCCCGATCGACCGTCCCGATTTCTTTCAGCATCTGGACGACTTCTTCGTTCGCGCCGCCGTGCAGAGGACCTTTCAACGCGCCGAGCGACGAAGCCACGACCGTGTACGGGTCGGCCAAGGTCGATGCGGTCACGAGTCCGGTAAACGTAGAGGCGTTCATCGTGTGCTCGGCGTGCAGGATCAGACAATCGTCGAAAATATTCACCCACGCTGGATGCGGGGTGGTTTCTGTCAACATGTAGAAAAAATTCTCGCTGAACCCCAGCTCATCCCGTGGAACAATGGCCTCGTCGCCGCGGCGAAGTCTCGCCCATGCTGCAACGATCGTAGGAAGCTTCGCGATCAGACGAACGGCTGACCAATAGTTGTTCTCCAAGTCCTGGACATTGCGACCGGGGTAGAACATGCCGAGTGCTGCGACGGCCGCTTGGAGCGCATCCATCGGATGGCCTTGCTCGGGCAGGCACTTCATAAGATCAATGATCGAATACTTGAGGCGTCGGTGGTGAGCGATATCCTCTTCCCACCGCGCCAGCGCGGTCCTGGTTGGCAGATGGCCGAATAGGAGGAGGTAGGCTGTCTCCAGATAGGATGAGCGAGTGCAGAGTTCTTCAACCCGGATTCCGCGATACTCGAGCACACCGCGTTCTCCGTCCACGTCGCTGACCGCGGACTTGGCGGCAGGTATCCCGGCCAGACCAGGCATGAAATCGTGCGGCATCGGCGAACTCCCCACCCTACTCTGCGCTAGACGCACGAGCGATGCAAGCATTTCGACGGTCATCGCGCCTCAATCTTGAAAAGGTGGGACCCGCTTGGCATACTGGCTTCGATGGTTTCGACCGCAATGACGCAACGATTCCCTCCGTTTCTTGTCGACGTCGGATTGCTCCCACTTCCTGCTGTGCTGCCATTCTCGAATGCGGGTGACCCTTCACCGTCGTCGATTCGGACGCTCAGTCAGGGAGTGACCAGGCCGGCTCGGTGGCGTTCAATCGCTAATCGGAAACCCGCATCACACCGCTGAGAGAGATGAGGCGAGAACAGGCATGAAGTGGCGTTGTGGGCTGGCGGCGCTAGTCTGTTTGTTGCTCGTGACCGCTGCCGTCGCTCATGCTGACGACGAGTTGCTTATTTTCGCCGTCGTGAGCGAAGTCCCAAAGGATAAATCACGAGTGGCGGTCAGGGCTTCCATCAACGATGTGGCAACCGATACCAAGTTCCTTGCATCCGAGACGATTCTGAGCAATCTGATCTGGAAAAAACTGGAAATCTGCCACGCGATGCGCGTCGAAGGCACGAAGACGCCTGAGGGGTATCGAGTCGTCACGGTCAAGATCATTGATGCCAGTATGCTGCCGATGTCATTACAGTCGTTTGCTGGGGACTGCTTGATCAAGAAGGCCATCGAAGTTGCTCCGTTGGTCGATTGACGGAGCGATGGTTGGTGAAACGACTCAGCCGCGGCACTCCGGGCAGGCTGTGGGCTCTACGGCGGATTCACATTCATCGGCTGTGAGGGGAAAGAGTTGCTGGCATTGGGCACAGGGACGAATTTCGAAATAAGCGGTTCCATCCGGATCGATGTCGGTGGGAAGCAGCAGTTCGTACGGGTCATAGCCGAGCGCAACGCCGTCGCCGAATTTGACCACGGCAAGTCGATCGTTGAACACTTCAAAAGTGGCTTCCTGTCCCTTTCGCTCGACGACGTGACCCATCACAAACACAGGTTGGCCTTTCCGCTTCGTGCGGAGATCACGCAGCGTATGCTGCGTCGAGCTGGCGCAAGAAAATTGGCCGCTGGAGCTTGTTCCTGCCGTGGGCATCGTGCAACACCGTGGACTGAAGCTTGAGAAGCTGTACCACAGGGAAAAAAATGACGTCAAGCGTCGCAACCGTTGCGCAAAGGAGTTTCGCATGTCCAAATTGATCATTTATCAAAAGCCGACCTGTTCGACCTGCCGGCAGGCCGTCCAATTGCTCAAAGAGAGCGGCACACCGTTCACGGCCGTCAATTATTACGAACAGCGCTTCTCGAAGGCGCAATTGAAGGCGCTCTTGAAGAAGGCCGGGTTATCACCACGCGAGATCCTACGAACGAAGGAAGATCTGTACAAGGAAATGAACCTGGCGAAGACCACCTTGTCGGACGATGCCCTGATCGACCTCATGGTGGAACACCCGGACCTCATCCAGCGTCCGATTGTCGAGAAGGGCGAGGAGGCTTGGTTGGCTCGGCCGGCCGACAGGGTGAAGGACTTACTGTGAGGGTACCGACTAGTATCTGCTTCCGGACGTGATGGGGGCCTGACGATGAGGCCGTCGGAACGTTTGGGCAGTCGCGACTCCGCGCTTGACGGCATTTCCTCCTCCGGTCTTTGCTTCATAGAGCGCACGATAGGCTGCCTTGATGACCACACTGCGTGTGGCCTCCGGCGCTGTTGTGTCTGCCACGCCAATGCTGACCGTGATTGGCAGGGCCTGATCTTTTCGCCCTAACGACGCGGCGTCCCGAGTGTTTTCCCATATCCGGCGACCGTCATGCAGCACCAGCGAGGCCGATGCAATGCTTTTCCTGATACTCTCCAATTCCACCAACGCTTCGACCGCCGACTGCTGGTGAAAGAGCAAGGTGAACTCCTCCCCGCTCACACGAAACACGCGGCCCGTCTGGCAGGCGGCCTGCACTTTCGGCGCCGCCAGCTTGAGAATTTGCTCGACGACTGGTTTGCCGTGCGTGCCAGCGTAGGCGTTCACCTGATCAATGGCCAGAACAGCGAGGGTGTAGTGCTTACCTAACTGGGTAATGGCCTCCTCGTAGGCCACCCGTCCGGGAATACCGGTGAGCTCGTCACGGTACGTCTTCTGGTAGGCCGTCTGCACGAGGGATAAAAACAAGATCAGCCCGGCCGCCGAAAAAAAGGTTGCGGGAGACCACCCGAGCTCCGTCGCATCATAGGCCAGAAACGCCGCGGCCAATGCCCATGCCGCGCCTGCGTCCATCGGATTCCGGTGCAGAGCAAAGCGAACCACAAGCATGACGCCGGAACAAACGAAACCTAGTAAGGCGGCTTGCGGGACCGGCGTCCAGTGCGTCGACCATCCAGGTACATAGGCGGTCTGGAGCAGTCCGGCAACGTCCTGTTGCGCTGGATCACAAAGCCACCACACCACGAATGGCTGAAGCAGGAATAGACACACGAGCACGGCTCCCTGGAGGGTGCCAATGGCCGTCTCCTTCACAAAGGAGAATGCCAGAAAATTGACGGGCAGCAGAATCGTGCTTGCCGCGAAGATGGTCTGTGAGACAGAGGCGGTACTGTGATCCAGCGGCCAGGTCGCCAACGCTTGATTAGCGAAGGTCAGGCTCAGCACCGACAGCAGCATGCGCGTACTGGCAAAATACCAGCCGAACACCAGACCGCACGTCAAGGCGAGATAGGGCAGCGCGGCGAGGGGACCCTGACACCAGGGGGGGAGCCCATGCGGTCGCAGGAAGCCGAGGGCGGCAATGAAGAGCAGTCCGCCCGGAAAGACAAATGTGAAAACCGCTCGAAGCAGCCCGTATGCCATTCCACAGCTCGGAGGAAATATCCGTCGATCTGCGAGTTTCGTACCACCGGGGGACGACGAGGAGAGTCGCTCAATTTCTGCAGAGTTCCCAATAGACTGAGACTTTTACGGCCAACCACGGGGTTGGCGTTGTCCAGGACCGGGAGGAGAATCAGTGCAGGATTGTCATGAGAAAGGGCGGTTTTTGAACAGGCCAGAAGGAGCGAGGGCCAACGGCTAGTGCGGAGTTGTGACCGGGATGTCCCCCGACATACGCAGGACGCCTTTCACGGGATCCACAGAGACCGTCACACCACCATCTAAGATCTGCAGCAGCAGGTCGCCGATCAATTCCCGACGCCAGCCGCGCATCAGCGGCAAGTCGGGCGTCTTCTTTTTTTCCTTCGCTTCGACGAGCGCTTGGAGATCGGCGCTCGTTGCCAAGAGGGTCGGCGCGATCTCCGCTTCGGCGGCGCGTGCTTTGAGGACGGCCTGGAGCAGCTCGACCAAACCGATGGATTCCGGCTCCGGCTTCCGCTCCCGCGGCACCTGTGGCCAGGCGGAGGACGGCAATGCGAGGGACGCCATGATCGTGGCGATCAACTGCTCGCCATTCCGGTCGATCTCAGACCCATGGACGCCTCGCAGCCCGCGCAACTCATCAACGCTTCCGGGTGGATGCCGTGCGATTTGTAACAGCACCTCATCACGCATCACGCGCCCCCGGGGAACATTGCGCCGACGCGCTTCTGTTTCCCGCCACGCCGCGAGATCCCGCAGGACCGCAGCTTGCCGGGGCTTGAGACTGTCCCATCCTCTGATCCGTTGATATCGATCGAGAGGGTCCTTGCTCTTTTCGGCAACAGCGGTTTCCAATCGAGAGAATTCTTCTCGGACCCATTCGGTACGGCCAAGCGCATGAAGTCGTTTTTGAAGATGCGTGTGCAGTGGGAGGAGAAACTGCACGTCTTCCGCCGCATAGGCGATTTGATCGGCGGACAGCGGCCGGGCACTCCAATTGGTAAACGTATGCGCTTTGGCGAGTTTGGTACCATGGATCCGCTGAACAAGATTGGCATACGCGACCTGCGCGCCGAATCCCAACATGGCGGCCGCAATTTGTGTATCGAAGAACGGCTTGGGGATTTGTCCGGCATGCAGAGCAAACAGGTCCAGATCCTGACGGCCGGCATGAACGATCTTTTCCACGTGCGGATCGCAGATCAACTCCCAAAATGGTGCGAGTGTGCCGTCCGCCTGAACGGCCGGAAAATCAATCACGGCGGCGACGTCATGCGCGGCCACTTGAATGAGTTCGAGTTTGGGGATAAAGCTGTCCTCCCCAACGAACTCCGTATCCAAACCCAGCCTCCGGCTTGATCGAAGCTGCCGGCACAGCGACTCGAGTGCGGCGCTGTCGGTAATGTAGTGTTCCTGTAAGGGGGTGGTCACTGGTTGTTTACTCGGCTGGACTGAACGGGCGATCGGGCGGCCGCATCGGCTCCGTATTGCTGAGGCTGAGATACTCCTTCAAAAACTGATAGGCTTCGAGCATGCGGCGTAATTCCGGCTCCGAGCTGCGGTCCCCCTGGTTGGCATCGGGATGAAGCAGCTTCGCCTTCTGCCGGAAGGCGGTCGTGACATCAGCGAGAGAACTGCCGAACTCGACACCCATGATCGCATAGGCATCCACCGCGTTAGTGACACTGCTGGCGCTCTGCGACAGATCTCCCCCGCCTCCACTGGCCGCTTTAAGCATGTCCGCAAGGCTGATCCTCCGTCTCCGTCTTCTCGGCCGCTCCCGGATCTCGCTGTCCAAATCGTCCCAGCGGTCTTCGACGAATTCCAGCCTCGACTCCAGCCGCATGGCCCCGGAGAGGTCGCAGATGTGCTCAAGTTCTTCCTCAATCTGAAAGAGAGATTTGATGATCTCGTCCAGACCCTGCTCGACGCGGAAGTAGCTATCGACCCGCTCTTCCATCATCGTGTCCACGGCGAATTCCATGCTGTCTTCCGTCTTTAAGCGCAACGAGCCGATCCGCTTGTGCATGCCGCTTTTGAACTTCATGTATTTCGCGGCGGAAAAGGGCATCGGGACGTGCACTCCGAGAATCGCGGCATTGTAGCATAGGCCTACAGCGGCACTGAAGGGTGCGAAGGTGTGTGGAGGTGCGGCGGTCGGTACGCCGGTCAAGCCGGCGGTCGCTCCTCGGATAATTTCATTCGCCGACGGGCGGCACCACACGTGCGTGCGGCCGTGGCGACAGCCCGTGCAACGCGCGGTACGACGTCCTTGTCGAAGATACTGGGAATGACATAATCCTCGCTCAGTGCGGCTCGTGGAATCGTTTCGGCCAACGCCCGTGCGGCTGCGAGTTTCATTGATTCATTAATCTCGCTCGCTTGGACGTCGAGCGCGCCTCGGAAAATCCCGGGAAAGGCCAGCGCATTGTTGATCTGGTTCGGAAAATCTGAGCGGCCGGTGGCAAAAATGCGGCAATGCGACAGCGCCAATTCAGGCGAGACCTCCGGATCTGGATTGGCCATGGCAAACACGATGCGGTCCGGGGCCATGAGATCCAAATCATCCGCGCTGAGCAGATTGCCCACCGAAAGTCCGATGAACACGTCGGCATTCTTCAACGCATCGCGCAAGGTCCCGTGCGGCCGATGCGGCGTCAGGCAGGCCGACAAGTCGGTTCTGCAGGCGCG
Organism: Nitrospira sp.; assembly: GCA_036376045.1. GTDB lineage: Bacteria > Nitrospirota > Nitrospiria > Nitrospirales > Nitrospiraceae > Nitrospira_C. The sequence continues at coordinate 9,908 of DASVBB010000089.1, read as the reverse complement.
AAGATGAGCGGGATCGCCCTGGAGAATGATGCCTTCCTTGTCGCAGCCCAGCAGATGGGAAACACCGGCGGCCAAGAGCATGCGGCAGCAGGCCGTGCCGGCCGCACCGAGTCCATTGACCACAACCCGGACCTGATCGATGGGCTTCCCCACGACGGTCAACGCATTGGTCAATGCCGCGAGGAGGACGACCGCAGTCCCGTGTTGATCATCGTGCATAACCGGTATGTCGAGGGACGCTTTCAGGCGGCGTTCGATCTCAAAACACCGGGGGGCGCTGATATCTTCGAGGTTGACCGCGCCAAATCCAGGAGCGATCGCCTGCACAGTGCGTACAATCTCGTCAGGATCTTGAGTGGCGAGGCAGATCGGCCATGCATCGATGCCGGCCAACTCCCTGAACAGCATCGCTTTGCCTTCCATGACGGGAAGCGCCGCTTCAGGACCCAGATTTCCGAGTCCCAACACCGCGGAACCGTCGGTGATCACGGCCACGCTGTTGCTCTTGGTCGTAAAGGCAAACGCTTTGGATTTGTCAGCTGCAATGGCTTGGGCGACCCGTCCGACCCCGGGCGTGTACACCATCGAGAGTATGTTGCGGGTCGTCAGCGGCAGCTTGCTCTTGACCTGGATCTTTCCGCCAAGATGGAGGAGAAAGATGCGATCTGAAGATGAAAGGACAGTGACATCGGGGATGTCATTGAGCTTGGCCAGCACGCGTTCTCCATGCGCTTCATCACGCACATCAAAGGTCACGTCCCTTACCATCCTGTCTGCGGTTGCGGACGCAAGGTCGACGGCACCGAGGTTCGCTCCTTCCTCGGCAAGGGTCGAGGCCACCTTTGCGAACATACCTGGTTTATTCGCCAGTTCCAGACGAACAGTCAGGCGATAGTTAGAGTACGGGCCGATATCGTTCATTGGAGAGCGTCTCCGGACGAATCTCCCATAACCATAGCATAGCGTCAAAGGCGGCATGCCGCTGATTGGTGCCAGACGGGCGACGATGTCGATTGACAACCGAAACGGGAATTGGGTACGTTCGCGCTCCTGTTTGTCTGATGGTCAGACAAACAATCACTCAATCTTAAAGGGGGGAGAGAGATATGAAGCGCATGTTATTGGCAATCATGGCGGTGGCAGTGGCGATTTCCTTCAGCGCGCCTTCGTTCGCCGGAGACGAGAAGAAGGACAAGAAGGATGAGAAGAAGGGCGGTCACGTCCTCGTGTACGGCGACGAGAAGAAGGACAAGAAGGACGAGCAGAAGGGCGGCCACCTGGGCGATCCGAAGGAAGAGAAGAAGGACGAGAAGGGCAAGTAAGTCTCCCCCTGCCCGACTCCGAGGTTCGATGAAAAGGTCTACGACGCAGGTCGTAGACCTTTTTTGTTTCGTTGAAGGCTGCATTGACCCGTTTCGGACCACGGTGCTACCGTGACTCATGTCCTCATCCACGCAACGCCAACCCAATCGTCTGATTCACGAGACGAGCCCGTATCTCCTTCAGCATGCCCATAATCCCGTGGATTGGTACCCCTGGGGCTCGGAAGCCTTAGAGGCTGCCAAGAAGAGAAACTGCCCTATCTTGTTGTCGATCGGCTATTCCGCCTGCCATTGGTGTCACGTCATGGAGCGGGAATCCTTCGAAAGCGAGGCGATCGCGGCAGTGATGAATCGCTGGTTCGTCTGTATTAAGGTTGACCGCGAGGAACGTCCGGACCTCGATGAAATCTACATGGCCGCCACCGTGGCGATGAATCAGGGCCAAGGCGGCTGGCCGATGACAGTGTTCCTCACCCCAGAACAACAGCCGTTCTTTGCCGGCACCTATTTTCCTCCTGAAGGACGCTGGGGACGGCCGGGCTTCTCTGAGCTCCTCATGAAGATCGCCGATATATGGAGTCGAGATGCCAACGGCCTGAGACATCAGGCTCAAGAGCTGACGGCGCGGTTGCAGCGCGAATGGCAAACGCCGGCACCCGTCACCGTGGGCGAACAGGTCCTGGACGCGGTCATTCCCGAGTTTCAGCAGGATTTCGACGCACGGTTTGGCGGCTTCGGCGGAGCCCCGAAGTTTCCACCCGCTGCAGCGTTGTCATTGCTCCTCCGATGCCACCGGCGTACTGGCGATCCAATGGCGCTGCAGATGGTCAAGACGACGCTGGATGCGATGGCGGCAGGAGGCATGTACGACCACATCGGCGGAGGGTTCGCACGGTACTCGACGGATGAACGATGGCTCGTGCCACACTTCGAAAAGATGCTGTACGACAATGCCCTGCTCGCAAGGACCTATCTTGAGGCCTACCAAGTCACGAGGCACCAGGCGTACCGCGACGTGGTCATCGATGTGCTCGATTACATTCGTCGTGAGATGACGCACCCCGAAGGCGGATTCTTCAGCGCGACCGATGCGGATTCGGAAGGCGTGGAAGGCAAGTTTTTTGTGTGGACGCCCGAGGAAGTCGCACGTGCCGTCGGCGATGATGAAGCCGCGCGCCAGTTTTGCGCCTGCTATGACATTACGACCCATGGGAACTGGGAACAGAAAAGTATTCCCAACCGGATGCGCCCCCTCGATGACATTGCGCAAGAGCTGAATCTCACGATTGATGAGCTCAAGGAGACGATGCGTCGTGTGCGCCCTCTCGTCTACGAGGCCCGCATACGACGAGTCCCTCCCGGCTTGGACGACAAGATCATCACAGCGTGGAACGGCATGATGATCTCTGCCATGGCTGAGGCCGCTCGCGTCTTGGACCGGTCGGATTATCTGGATGCCGCCCGGAAGGCCGCAGATTTCCTGTTGCGGGCGCATCGACCCGACGACCAACGTTTGTTTCGAACCTCACGGAACGGCCGCGCCCATCTGAACGGGGTGTTGGAGGACTACGCTTTTTTCGGAGAAGGCTTGGTCGATCTCTACGAGGCCGGAGGGGATGATCGTTATCTTGATGCGGCTCGCCGCTTTGCCGAGCGGCTCATGCTTTCGTTTCAAGATACGGAGCAAGGCGGGTTTTTCACGACGGCGAGAGAGCATGAAGCGCTGATCGTGCGGGGGCGTGAAGGTGCGGACGGAGCAACGCCGAGCGGGAACGCGGTTGCGGCGATGCTCCTGGCCCGTCTGTCTTTCCACCTCGATCGTGCCGATTTCCGAGACGCTGCGATCGCCGCTGTGCGAGCCTACGGCAAACAGCTGATCCGATATCCGCGCGGGTTTGCCAAGAGTCTTGCTGTGATCGATTTTTTGACCGAGGGGCCGGTCGAATTGGCCTTGGTCGGCACACCCGAGGATCCCGTTTTCGGCGCCATTCAAGCAGTTATGCGAGAGGTGTATTTGCCAAACCGGATCCTCGCCGTCGATCAGCGTTTGACTGGAACCTCCTCCCATCCCCTCCTGGCCGGAAAAGGGCCGGTTCATGGAGGGTCTGCACTGTATATTTGTCGGAACTTCTCCTGCCGCCAGCCGCTGACCGAGTCAGCGGCCGTCGCCGACGCGCTGCACGAATTATCCATGCGATCTCGAGAGTCTCCTCATGGAATGAAACTGCAAGGTCGAAGGCTTACAGGGAGTGCCACCGTGGAAGGCACGGCACGATACGCCGCACGCATTGTCAATCAGCCGCGGTCTTCCGGGCGATTTGAGTACGGGTTTGTGCGGTTCGGGCTGACGGCGTTGACCGCCTCAAGGCTCGGGTTCGGGTGCTATCGAGTAGATGGGTCCGATCCTGAGCACGCGAATGCGCTGACCACGGCGCTATATTCCGGGGTCAACGTGATCGATACCTCCACCAATTATATGGATGGGGAAAGTGAGCGGCTCGTCGGATCGCTACTCGGCCGTTTGACAGCCAAGGGCGAACTCGGCAGAGACGAGGTGATCGTCGTCTCAAAGATGGGCTACGTCCAGGGACACAATTTCAAAGATGCGGAAGCCCGGGAACGGGCCGGCCGTCCCTACCCTGACATGGTGAAATACGGTGAAGGCATTTGGCATTGCATCCATCCTGAATTTCTTGCTGATCAACTCGATGCGTGTCTGGATCGATTAGGCCTCTCCACGCTCGATGTGTGTCTGCTCCACAATCCGGAGTATATGTTGTCCGATTCGGCTAAACGCCACGAACCTAGCCTGGCCGATGCGCGTCGGTTGTTCTATAGGCGGATCGAACAGGCCTTCGCCTATCTCGAAAGTCAGGTGGCTGCAGGGCGCATCAACTGGTACGGCGTGTCGTCAAACACTGTGGGACGCAATGCGCAGGATCCTGAATCCACCTCATTGGCGGACCTGCTCTCTGCGGCGGCCAATGCCGCCGCCTCGTGCGGGATGGCGCGGCATCACTTCGCGGTGCTGCAATGTCCAATGAATCTGTTCGAGAGTGAGATCTGGAGCCAGCGGAACACGGGACCACAACAGGCGCACACCGTGTTGGAACTGGCTCAACGGGCACAGCTCGCGGTGCTGGTGAATCGACCGCTCAACGCCATGCCGACCGCCGGGACTGGCGTGCTGCGCCTGGCGGATCTCCCACTCGAAGGCGAGGCGGGAAGCATGGATGAAGCCTTGCGAGCCGTCCGCGATTTAGAGGAGGAATATCGGTCCAAACTGGCTCAAGAGATTCCGTACGGTGGAAAAGGTCTGCAACCGAAAGAGTTTTTCAACTGGGCCGAGGAATTGGCGTCCGTGCGCAGCCATCTTCAGGGATTGGAGCATTGGGAACAGATCGAACATCAGATGATCGCGCCGCATGTCAACCAGGTCATGCAAGCGGTTCCCCGTGTGCTTCAGGGAACCGCCGCCGAACAGTGGGAGGCCTGGAGAGATCGGTACGTGCCGAGACTTCTCGCCCTGCTTGGGCTTCTCCGGCGCGAAGCGGCTGAAAAAAGTCGCGCACGGACGAGCAAGGTGGCTGGAGTGATTGATCCGTTCCTCCCCGACTCGACGCGATCCGAGTCGCTGTCCCGAAAGGCGCTGTGGGTGCTCGCAAGCACCCCCGGCGTCACTACGGTGCTCAACGGCATGAGAACCGTTGGCTATGTGCATGATGCCATAGCGGTGATGGGGTGGAAGCCGTTGGGCGAACCGGGAGTCGTCTACAGGGCAATCGGAGAGATGACAGGTCTCTGAGATTATTTCGAGGTACCTAGCAGGCTCTGCCAGGATTTGATGACGCCACCGACCCAGGAAGGCTGCGACAGACGTTCGGCTCTTGCGGGTGAGCGTCCAGCACTCAGTTGGAGGATGCGCTGTTCGACGTCCCGGTAATCCGGGTCTTCGCGCCTGATCCAGCGATAGGCTTCCAGCGTTTCGGCGGTGCGTCCCAACATTTCCAAAGTGCGTCCAAGGACGTACAGGACTTGCACGATCTCTTTTGTCGACGCCGACGCGGATTGGAGCGCTTTCCGAAATGCCGTGACAGCGTCCTCATTGCGTCCCCGCGATTTGTGACACATCCCGATCTGGGCGTAGGCTTTGAGCGCGTACGTTCGATCGGCCGCTGCCTGTTCGAACTCCTCGACGGCTTGGTTGAATAGACCGGCCTTCCGGAGCACCAGTCCCCGTTCATATTTTTCAGCGGCGTTTAGTCCGGCATCCATCGATACACCCTTACCCCACAGACTTTTGAGCAAGAGGCGGGCCACGGAGGCCGGGAAAGAGTCTCGTTATGGGTCAATGAGTTAGTGATCGCTGGAGGACGATGCAATAAGACGTTTTCTGTAAACCTCGCTCACAAATGCCCGGGGATGAGAGGCTCAGAGCAGTCAAAAGTGCACTTCCCGCAATGCGTGACGGTGGGCGTGATACCATTGGATTGTTTTTTTGAGGCCGTCGCGGAGCGCGTGCTTGGCTTGGAATCCGATCGCCTGCTTGATGCGGCTGACATCAAGACACCGTCGTGGTTGTCCGTTTGGCTTGGTGTGATCCCAAGCGATGCGGCCCTGATATCCCACCTCGGCAGCGATCGTGGTTGCAAGTGTCTTGATGGTGACTTCCTCACCAGTTCCCAGATTCAACGGCAGCGAATCATCATACTGTTCAGCGGCCAGGATGATGCCCTCTGCGGCATCCTCGACATAGAGAAATTCGCGCGTCGGAGTTCCGTCTCCCCAGAGCACGATCTCTGATGCACCGGTCTCACGCGCCTCAGCACATTTTCGAATAAGGGCCGGGATGACGTGGGAGGTCTCAGGATCGAAATTGTCGCGCGGGCCATATAAATTGACCGGGAACAGGACCACCGAGTTGAAACCATACTGTTGCCGGTACGCCTGCGATTGAACAAGCATCATTTTTTTTGCCAGGCCATAGGGCGCATTCGTTTCTTCCGGATAGCCTGCCCAGATGTCGTCTTCCTTGAACGGAATGGGCGCAAACTTTGGATACGCGCAGATGGTCCCAATCGCGACGAACTTCTTGAGACCCCGCTGACGACCTTCCTCGATGAGTTGGGTGCCCATCATGAGGTTGTCGTAGAAAAATCTACCAGGATTGGACTGATTGGCACCGATGCCGCCGACACGTGCGGCGAGATGGATCAGAATATCGGGGTTGGTCTCCGCATACAAACGACGCACGGCATCCATGCGGACGAGATCGTACTCCCGGCTCCTGGGCACGCACACGTCGCGGCAGCCTTTGGCCCGAAGCTGCTCAACGACAAATGAGCCTAGAAATCCTGCACCGCCCGTCACCACGACCCGTTTGTCCGGCCAGAACGACGCCACCGTCATTGTTTTCCCCGGACTCCGTCCAGGCGTTCACGCTCAGCGGCCAGATCGGCATCGACCATCATCGTGACCAATTCATGGAAGCCGACCTTGGGGGCCCATCCGAGCGTCCGCTTGGCTTTGCTGGCATCTCCGATGAGCAAGTCCACTTCCGTCGGACGATAATATTTCTCGTCGATCTTCACGTACGGTTTCCAATCGAGTTTGACCCGGTCGAACGCCAGCTCGAGCATTTCACGCACGCTATGGGTTTCGCCGGTGGCGATGACATAGTCCTCCGGAGCGTCGGCTTGCAGCATCAGCCACATGGCTTCGACATAGTCACCGGCATACCCCCAGTCCCGCTTGGCGTCGAGGTTCCCGAGATACAGCTCGTGTTGGACCCCCAGCTTGATGCGTGCTGCCGCCTTCGTAATCTTTCTGGTCACAAAGGTCTCTCCCCTGCGGGGCGATTCGTGGTTGAACAGAATTCCATTGCAGGCAAACAGATCGTAGGCTTCCCGGTAGTTGACGGTGATCCAGTAGGAATACACCTTGGCCGCGCCATAGGGGCTGCGGGGATAGAAAGGGGTGCTCTCCTTCTGAGGGACTTCGAGAACCTTGCCGAACATTTCGCTGGAAGAGGCCTGATAGAACTTGGGCCTGAGACCGGATTCCCGGATGGCTTCGAGGAGGCGAATCGTGCCCAATCCGGTGATTTCACCGGTGTATTCCGGAATGTCGAAGCTCACCCGGACGTGACTTTGCGCGCCGAGGTTGTAAATTTCATCGGGTTGGACGGTCCGAAGAATGCGGTTCAGAGAGCTGGCATCGTTGAGATCGCCGTAGATCAGGTGCAGGCGGCGCTGGGGTACGTGGGGGTCTTGATAGATGGGGTCGATGCGGCCAGTGTTGAAAGAGCTCGATCGTCGGATGATGCCATAGACCTCGTAGCCTTTCTTGAGCAGGAATTCAGTGAGATAAGACCCATCTTGGCCAGTGATGCCGGTGAGCAGCGCTTTCTTCACGTGCGTCTCCTTTATGGTTCGGCGAAATTATGAGACGATTGGGGTGGATTGTCCACTGACTCATGCATCTCACGCCTGGAACATCGGAGGCAGAGCCGCCGGGTCGCCGCGACTCAACTCTGCATCTGAGTTTCTGTTTCAAAAGGCGCACCATCTATTGCGCCATTCAGGTACCCGCATTACAATAGCCTTCCATGTGCGTTGAATCACAGAAGCCGCGTCCGCGATGACCTCCCGTCGCGCGATCATACTGGTGATTGTGCTCGGGGTGACCTTTTTGATCGCTCATACGATCAACGCGGTCATTGCCGAAGCCTTGTTCGTGCCGTCGGGGGTGGCAGTGCCACGGATGCCGGATCAGGACGGTTCGGCCACCCGTTCACCGACGGCCCTTGCGGAACAGGTGCGCATCAGCGGGTTGTTCCCCCTTCCGCCCGAGCCGGTTAACGTCAGTCCGGCTGGCGGCATGCCCGGCGTGGGCGGCCCCATGCGGCAGCCATTGAACCTCGCCTCGAAGATCAAATTGCTCGGGGTTGTCGTCGGAGACCGCGGGGGTGTCTCCGCGATCATCGAAGAGCTGGCCAGTAAGCGACAGCTGTTTTTGCGGCTTCACGACCAGATTCCCGACAGCGGTGAAGTCGTTGAAATTCAACGCGGCGGAATCCTTGTTCGGCAAGGGAATGAACAGGAGTTCTTGGAATTGTTCACCGGCATCGAGCGGCCACCGATGCCGCAAGTCGTTTCAACGGGTCCTCAGACCACCATTGGCGGCGGTCAGATCAAGAAAGTCCTCGACCGGCGGGAAGTCGAACAGGCCATGAACGATCTGCCCAAACTATTGTCCCAGGCTCGCGCCACTCCGGTTCTGACCAACGGCGCCATGACGGGCTTCCGCATGGATTATATCGCCAAGAACAGCTTCTACGAGAAGATCGGTCTGCAATATGGAGACGTTCTGAAGCAAGTCAACGGGATAGAGATCAAGGATCCTGGTACCATGTTGTCCTTATTCCAACAGCTGCGCAACGAAAACTCCGTCAAGCTCGACATCTTACGCAATAATCAGCGCACGACCATGGTGTTCGACATCCGCTAGCCGTCCGATATCGCGGGTCGACCCCTTATCTGCCAACCCCCTTCGGTTCCCTGGGCATTTTCCCGGACGAGGGTGCCATTGCCCTTGCTGCTTGTCAGGGCCGGTAGGACAGGAGTACCTTATTATTTTCTGTGAGTTACGTACCAGGAACAGGTGTGAAGGGGTAGGACAAACCCCAGAAGTTGAAGAGAAACGGATGATCCAGTGACCAAACGCATGCCGGTGACGAGACCACTCCTCGGGGCCATCCTCGAGCAAAAATTCGGACTTTCGGAAGCCAAGCTGCTCGAGGCATTGAACATTCAGCAGACGAAAGGCGGACGTCTTGGCGAAGCGTTACTGAAGATCAGGGCCATTGAAGAAGACCTGCTGCTTCAGGCCCTGGCCACACAGTTCGAAATGCCGTGGCTGCCGCATCTCGACGTGACGCAGATCGATCATGAGTGGATCAAGAAGGTGCCGATCCATTTTGCTCGCCGGTATCGGGTGCTACCGCTCAAAGTCGACGACGGGGCGATTGTCGTGGCTACCACGGATCCTTTGGAGACCGCGGCCCTCGACGACTTGCGGTTGTTGTTGGGGATGCCCGTCAAGGCCGTGCTGACCAGCCCGATGGCCCTAATGTCCTGCCTCAATCGTGCCTATGACGAGGTTGCCAGTCCGACGGGGGCCGAACAGGTCATGGAGGATATCGCGGCCAGCGAGAATTTGGACAAGATTGCGCATGAGCTGGACGAACCTCAAGATTTGTTGGATGCCACCGATGAAGCGCCGATCATCAGGCTGGTCAATTCGGTTCTGTTCCAGGCTGTTCGTCAGCGAGCCAGCGATATCCACTTCGAATCGTTTGAGAGGGGCCTGGTCGTCCGCTACCGCATCGACGGCGTCCTCTATCCCATCCTCACGCCGCCCAAGCATTTGCAGTCGAGCATCATCGCCCGTCTCAAAATTATGGCGGCATTGAACATCGCGGAGAAGCGTCTGCCGCAGGACGGCCGCTTCGCCATACGAACTGCGGGAAAGGACGTGGATCTCCGTGTCTCGGTGTTGCCGACCTCGCACGGCGAACGCGTGGTC
>DASVBB010000084.1:0-3117 GCA_036376045.1 Nitrospira sp. | reverse complement strand
GGCCTGGCTGGGATGATCCGGGGACAGCCCGTGCTTCCATAGGAGAAACCGGAAGAGCGGACTCTTGAGCATATGCGGCGAAATATAGCAGCCGTTCCGGCCTTCCGGCAGCGCCGCGAGATGCACATGGCAGTCGATCAGCGAGCGTTCGACCATAGGTCTCACAATCTCACATCTCAGAGGATTCTCTTCATTTGAGATCTGAAATTTGAAATCTGAAATTATCCCTGTGCACCCAGTCGTTCCATGGCCATGCGTTTGAGGGTACGCAAGTCCATCTTGCCGGTCCCGAGGACGGGCAGGGCGTCGACCTTGACGAAATTGCTGCGCGGCGGGATGAACAGATTCGGCAGCCCGTTCGAGGTCAGCCGGCCGAGAATCTGCGGAATTCTGGCCTCATCCACCGTGTGGAGGACCGCAAGCTGTTCGCCCTTGCGCTCGTCGGGGATGCCGGTTACGGCGAACACCTGTGTGTCGCTCTCGGCAGCCTGATGCAACGCCTCTTCAACCTTCCCGTGCGGCACCATCTCTCCGCCGATTTTGGAGAAGCGCGACAGGCGGTCCGTAATCGTCAGAAAGCCGTCCTCGTCGAGCATGGCAATATCGCCGGTGATGTACCAGTCGTCATGCATCACACTTGCCGTCAAATCCTCCCGCCCGAGATAGCCGGTCATGACATTGGGGCCTCTGACGAGCAACATCCCCGGTGCCCCCGGAGGCAGCGGCACAAAACTGTCGGGGTCGACGATGCTGACCGAAATGCCCGGCAGCGGCTGGCCGACGGTTCCCCGCCGGGATGCCGGCTGATAATAGCCCGCGGCCCGGAAGTCCGGGCAATTCACGGCGATGACGGGCGCGCATTCCGTCACGCCGTATCCTTCGACCGGTTCGATGCCGAATCGATCTTTGAAGGCTTCGTATAGCCTCGAGGGCAGCTTCTCTGCTCCGGTGAGCACAACCCGCAGGGAGCTGAATTGCTCTGGCGTGCACCGGCGCGAATAGAGCTGCAAAAAGGTGGGCGTCGCCACGAGAAACGTGATCCGCTGCCGCCGGATCAACTCACCGATAGCAGCCACATCGATCGGTGAAGGATGAAAGATCAGGGCAGCATTGTTGAACATCACGAACCAGAAGACCAGATAGCCGAACGAATGAAAGAATGGCAGGATCCCGAGCACCCGTTCCTGCTGGTAGAGATGCAGGACTTGTGTGGCGCCTTGGGCGTTGGCATCGACACTATAGTGCGAGAGCATCACGCCTTTCGGTTCTCCGGTGCTGCCGCTGCTGAAAATAATTGTGGCGAGATCATCGATCGAGACCGGGACCTCTTGGCCGCAGGCCCGCTCGATGATGCGAGCTGGCGCAAAGAACCCGAGCAAGGCCGCCAGCCATTTGTCCTTACGGCCGATGGTGGCCGCCACGTCTTCTATCCAGAGCATGGACGGTCCTTCCGGCAATTCCAGTTTCGCCTTCTCGATGAAGGCCCGGCTCGTGAGGATCGTGCGGAGACCGGCTTGCCGGACCGCCGCCTCCAACCCTGAGCGGCCAACCGTGTAGTTAAGGTTGACGCTGGTCTTTCCGCACAGTGGCGCCGCGACGTTGGCGAGGGCACCGGCGACACTGGGAGGAAGCAGAATGCCGACGTTCTGCTGGCCCCGCCAGAACGGTCGGAGGGCACGTGCCACGGCGATCGAGCCGATCAGTGACTGGGCGGCCGACACGTGCGGACGACGCTGATCCGACATGACGAACCGGAGCGGGTGTCTTCTCATCATCCGGATAAATTCCCGGTGCAGAGGGCGGCGATCCGGTTTGCGTAGCGCCCAGGCGGCCTCTCCGAGGGCCCGAATGGCATCACGGAGCTCATGGGCCGGCGTGTGTGGAGGCATCGGCAGGCCGAACGAGACGGTCACCGGATACGGGAGGCGCTCAGGAAGCTTCCAAAAAAAACGGTCCCGGTCGAAGCTGAAGATGCTGCCCCAGACCCGGTCGAGATGAACGGGGATGATCGGCGCGGTCCGGCCCTTCGTAATGCGCTCGAACCCCCGACGGAAGGGGAGAAGGGTTCCGGTCCTGGTAATCTGCCCCTCGGGAAAAATGCAGACGAGGTCCCCCCTGTCGAGGGCTCCGCCGGCCTCACGCAGCGCGCGCAGAACGACCCGGAGCCCACCGTAGGAGGAGATGGGAATGACACCGAATAATTTCATCAGCGGTTTGAAGAACGGCCGCTCCGCATATTGGGCGTCGACCACAAAGCGGACAGGACGGTCGAGACTGGCGATCAATAACAGGCCGTCTACGAAGGACACGTGGTTGGGGACGAGCAGTGCCCCGCCGGAGGTGGGCACATGGCTGTGTCCCACAATCCGCAACCGGTACAGGCTGTTCGTCAGGATGACCAGGACTGCCCGCAGCAACGCTTCCGGCAGCAGCCACATTGCCCAGGCGGTCCCGAGCACGGTAAAGACCGCGGTGGCCATAAAGATGCCTGTCGTCGAGACGCCCGCCGCCGCGAGCGCCCCTGCCCCGAGCGATCCCAGGAGGATGCCGGTGAACACGCAGGTGTTTTCGAATGCGATGACAGAACCACGCCGATCGTGTGGCGCTCGCCATTGAATCAGCGCGTTGAGCGGAACAAAGATCAGCGCGCTCGACGTGCCGAGCACAACCATCAACGCCAGTGTTGCCGTCAGACCCGGAGCGACGAGCCCGAGGAAGGCGAGCATCATCGCCACGCCCGCTGCCCCGAGCGGAATCAACCCGTACTCGACCCGTGCCTGAGACAGGCGCCCCACCAGACGGGCACCGAGACCAATGCCGATCGACAGCATCATGAGCGGAAGACCGGATTGCCAATCCGAGACCAGCAGCACCGCTTTGGCGTACACCAGGATGTTCTGCGCGAAGAGGCTGGCGATCGTCCAAAAGAAGACGGCGCCGGAGATCGCGAGCCGCAGCATGCGGTCGCGGGAGATTGCCGACCAGGCGCCGTGCAAAGTATTCACCAGCCCGCCTTGCGTCCGCGCCCGCGGAACCTTCGGGATCGTCCAGGCCGCTCCGAACCCAGCCAGCGCCAGGCAGGTCAGCAGTAGCGGTGCCACCCACACCTCCGCTCCG
>DASVBB010000073.1:0-39578 GCA_036376045.1 Nitrospira sp. | reverse complement strand
GGTGCCGAGTGATATCCCATATTCGGGCTGGCCGCCGCACCGGAGATCGCCAAGGCGGTACCGAGCGTAATGGCTTTGGGCTTGCGGAGGAGTGCACTGATGCCGTAGTCGCTCGAGCGTCGGTACCCCAGATTCCAGCTCCCGCAAAACAACGGGGACGCCGTGAATGACTGGGCCTTCCGCTGCTGCCAGGCAAGATTCTCCGACCGGACGAGATTGATGGCGATGTTGAGGATATGGAACGGCTTTCTGATCACGTGATGCGGCCTCACGAGCTCATGTAACTGAATATTGTCGTCGGGATCGAAGCCCGTGAACTGATTGGGCTGGCGTTTCTGGTCGTATTCCTTCAGACGGGAGGCGCCCAGATAGGCCCGAATCAGCCGGTTGCGATAGATCGAATGGAGCGAAAACTTGTTGATGTTGATGACCAGCGACATGACACCTGCCAGCGCGGTAAATGCTGTGGCGACTTCGATCACCAACCACGGCGGACTATTGTGGAGCAGCACGGCATGTCCCCAGGTGTCAGGGGGCATCCGCAGCCCGATGGCTGAGCCCTCAAAGAGGCCGTGGAGACCGCCGATCCCCTTCATGAGCAGGCTGGTCACAAGCGTGATGATCACGAGGAGACAGGCGATGAACACCGGTGCAGCCAACCGAACGGTGCGATCCAGCACCAGATCCAGCATGGTCGGGTTGGCCTTTCCGGTCGCGGTCGTGCTCGAGCTGAATCCGAGCAACAGGGAGACGATGCCGGACAGACCTCCCAGGGACGTGAGGAGTCCGGGCGTGTAGGAGAGCAGGCCGGGGCCGAAGATGACCAGCCCACTGAGTCCCGCCCATGAGACGCTCGCAATAAGGACCCACGCGCCGGCTCGTCCCCACCATTCACGGTCATGATCATCCGTGTAACGACTCGCGATCCCGACGAAGATGGTGGCCGTAAGCAGAAACATGGTCAGGAAGCCCGCGATGGCAAAACAGGCGTACCACTCTGCAAATTCACTCACGGGAATAGTGGAAGGGGTCTCCGCCAGCACGGACCACAAGAAGAGGCCTCCGAGAGCGCCGGACCAGAAGATGACGAGGAACTCGACTCCCAGCCATAAATCCCGCTCACGCCAACGCTGCAGCAGGACGGCGGAGATCAGCCAGCCGATGCCGTGCATGACAGCGCCGCCAAGCACGAAGGTGCCGCGGCTATCAAGGCCAAACAGTGCGAGCTCCTTCAGCGAACCGGCGCCGTTGCGATACCAGGCGTAGGCGGTGGTCAGCAGCAACGCCGAGAGCACCAATGGGATCAGCCCCCCGATGAGAAACCATTGCTGCCGCTCAAATTGTACCCAGAAGCGGTCTTTGCGAAGATGGGCCAGGCTGGGCCGGTACATGTGCAGGTGCGTCAACGCGATGAGACCGACCAGGAGGCCCGTCATCAACATCGCCTGTGCAGACGGCCGGGGCTCCGTAACTTCCCAATGGAGGATCGAGACCAGTAGCCGGGGAGCCAGAAGGACGGTGGCGAGGAGCGGAACCAGAACGAGCCAGTTGAGCGTGAGATTCCTCAGATAGGTGGCCAACAAGGTCCAACTGTCCACCGACATCAATCCGAGCCTCGGGCTCAGGTAGTTACTGTACCGGCGTAACCACTTCACGGGTTCTGGCTCTGGATCTTGGGGATTGGAAGGCGGCCGTCGCAATTCTTCGGACACTCCGGTGACGCCGTCCGGATGCCGGTGAATCCAAGCGGTCAGCCAGCTGCCGATGTAGCCGCCGCCGGACACCGTCGAGAGATAGTCGAATTTCTTGAGCAGCGAGAGGCGGGCGAGCCCTTGGAGGACACCCAGCGCGAACGTCGCGCTTCTGATCCCGCCACCGGAGAGACAGAGCGCGGTTCGCTTGTCCGGGAGGGTATGGATGTGACGGTATAGCCACACTACCCGCTCGTCGGGATCGGCCGACGGCGGTTCGGCAGGGAGCGGGCCGTGCAGTGCGACATATTCCTCCTCCAGAACGGAGGGCAAGTGAAACGGATCTTTCTGGACCGGATGAGACATCGCTAAGGTTTCCGGAGGTGTGCTTCGATGAAACTCACGATCCGCGGACGGTGTTGCTCGACGACCTTACGCGCTGCCTTTTGCAGCAGGGCCCCGTGGCAGGGGGTTTTGATTTTGAACAACGTCGGAATTTGGCTGACGGCCTCCTTAATTTGCGCAGGTGTCACATCCGATGGAAAATCTCCCCGGCAGACCTCCGGCAGGTCCTGATAACCGGTCCACTCGGCGTCGACATGTTTCAGGACCTCGATCCTGAGATGGGCGAAATCGGGAAGGACGACACCCTCGGTTCTGAGACTGTGCCACAGCAGCGCTTGATAGGTATTCGCCCGCTCCTCCATGATGCCGACGATGCGGGAGGGATCGTCGCGGAATACCTCAAAGCCCTTTTCGCTCTTATCAAGTTCTGGGCCGCCCGCATCGAACGGGAATGACGTATCGATGACGATGATCAGGCCGCTCTTGGACGACCCTTGGGGGATTTTCTTCAAAAAGAGGGTTGTCAGGGATTCGGTTCCGAGATTGTCGAAGAGCCCGCCGTCACCGATATGGAGATACGTCGGCCGGCCGGTTACTTGATAGGTGACCGGACCGACGACCGGCGGGAATGAGGCGGACGTGGCAACGGCAAGGGAGAGGCGGAGGTTCCGGTAATCGACGCCGATTCGCTCGAACGTGAGCGGTAGGAATTGCCGGCTCGCCTTTTCGAGCCCTTTCTGAATAATCGCCAGGCCTTCGGGCGTCACCGGCACCGGGCGGTCGGGCTTCTTCAATTCCTTCGTCAGCAGGTCGATGAAGTCGTAATCGAAATCCGACGCCGGCAAGGTGGTGAAGGCGAAGCGTTGGCCGGAGTTGTATACCGTGCCGTTCAAAATCACGCGGGGAATATCACCACGTTGCTCGCGCTCGTACAGTTGAGCAAACGTCATGTCGCCGAGGAAGTCGCTATCCCAGACCTCGGAGAGCGAATAGGCAAGCTTGGTCGGGTTCAGCGCTCGGAAGAATGCGAGCTGGCGGACCACCGCGCTCCGCTGGAAGTTCGACTGCATCGCGGTCTTGTAGCCCGTGAAGAATTCACGATACCGGGGAGAAAGTCCGTTGCCGGCAAGTACCGGTTCGGACTTCGGAGGTTTCTTGGTGACATAGTAGGCCGTGGCCAGGCTGCCACCGGATACGCTCGACATGTAGCTGACGGTTTCGAGCACGCTGCGTTGTTCGGTGCCGAGACGAACGGGAGTCTCTGCCAGAGCCTCCAATGCCGCTGCCGCGAAGGTGGCGGCCCGGCTGCCCCCGCCGGACACGGCCAGCCCCACCATGAAGTCCTGGTCGGGCAAGGGGGCGAACAACGCCTCGGCGGATTCCGGTCGTGAGGGGAGCTCCTGAATCTTGGCAAAGCATCCGGTCAAGAGCAGGCCGGCGCCGAACAGGGCCGCAACGTGTCTGATCACTCGTTCATGCCCTCCTAACGTCGTTCAGTGCGTTGGATGGTTTGAAAATAACAAAAGCCTCCATGTTCGACGAGCTTTTTCGCGATCACCCCCGCAGCGGTCTCCAACCCTGCGGCCAGGGTCTCGTTCTGCGTACTGAAGATGCTCCCTCCCCGGACCGCTTTGCCGACCTCGGAGGTGACGGCGGCTTCGGTTCGAAGCGCGTCACGCGTCACACGCGCGAATGCGTCCAGTGAAATCGGCGGATGATCGGCGTCGAACGCGGGATAGGCGGGGGTGGGACTCTTCCATTGCACCTGCAATGCCGTGGCGCCTGCTGCGGCCGGCTCCCGGAAGGCCGCATCAAAAAACGCTTCGAGAAATACGCGAGTCAGGTCCGCGGTGATCTTTCTGGAGTCGACGTCGCTCGTTGCGGCTGCCGGCCGTTGTCCCGGCTCCTTGATGACCTCGACGGAGAGTCCCGGGAACTTCCAGACATTGCCGTTGCGGTCGATAAAGCCGTTGGAGGTGACTCGGGCCACGGCACGGACGCCTGAACCGGGTCCAGGCTCTGCAGTGTAGCGGATGTCGCCGAAGTACGCTTTGTTATAGGCCAGTAACAGCTGCGCAAATCGCGATCCGTCGTCGACCAACTCCTCCTCATCGAAATCGATATGCACATGCCACTGCTTGATGACGTCAAGGATTTGTCGCAGCTTGTGAAGATCCAAGTGCCGGTATGAGGTCCTTCTCCAGTCTGCCAGCGTGTCTTCGAGGATGTGCAGCGACTCCGCCTGAGTGGGCCGCCCTTCCTTGACCCGTGCGATCAGCTTGTGAATCGCCGGTACAGGTCCGTCGGGCCGCCCATCCACCTCCGCGGGGAGTTGCTCGGCGGGCACTGTCGTACGCTCGTCGAAGGCCCGTGCCGTGCAGGCCAGAAACTCGTCGGCAAGTCCCTGTTTGTCCGCCAGTTTTTTCTGGAATGTGGCCTGATTGAGATCGAGAGTGTCGTGAAGATCGACTGTGGACACCGTGCAGGCTGCAACGAGCAGGCTGAGCAGAGGAAGCGTGACCGAACGCCAGCCCATGAGGGCACCTCGTTCCAGAACGATGGCCAGTGCCTTAGGTGTGCATGCGGCTAATGCTTCTTATCCTTCTGCATGATCTTGTCAGTCCAGGCCAGGAGAATGGCCGAACCCAAGAAGGTCATGTGGATGAAAATCTTCCACTTGATGTGCTCAGGGTTCTCGTTCGCAACATCGACAAATGCCTTGAGCAAGTGGATGCTGGAAATGCCGATCAACGAGGCTGCCAATTTGACTTTGATCGTGCCGGGATCGACATGGGTCAGCCAATCCGGCCGGTCCGGATGGCCCTCAAGACTCAGCTTGCTGACGAACGTGGCATAACCCCCGATGATTACCATGGTCAACAGATTGGCCACCATGGTGACGTCGATCAGTCCCAACACCCCCAGCATGAACTTGGTTTCTTCCAGCCCTTGAATGTGCACCATCATCTCCCACAACTCGACCAGAAACTTATATGCGTAGAGAAGTTCCGCCACGATCAAGCCGCCATAGAGCGGGGCCTGGATCCAGCGGCTGGCGAACACCACGGTTTCAAATCCATGCTCGAGCGCATTGGTGTTTTCTGTGACGGGTGAGACAATCGGTTGATCGGACATGATGCTCCCGGTGTCAGTGAATCTGGGTCAACGGATGGAGGACCTGATGGGAGCCGTATCCTAGAGGGCTGGACGGTCTCTGTCAATTCTCACGTGAAAGGGATCATCAGCGTGACGGTTGTGCCCTGCATGAGGACCGACGTGATCGCGATCCGGCCGCGGAGTTTCCTTGCCCTGGCGCGCATGTTCTTCAAACCCATCCCGGACCTGCGCCGTCTCGCGAGCGAGAATCCCTGGCCGTTGTCGGTAATTTCCAAGCAAATCGTTTTGCGCTGCTGCCGGAGCACCACCACGCGCTTGGCGGCTTTGGTATGCCGGACACTGTTGCTGAGCGCTTCCTTGGCGATCGCCAGCACATGCGTACTCTGCTCGGAGGACAGCCGTGTGGCGGCACTCTCATCGATGTTCAGGGCGATTTCACCAACGCCGGTTGAGACGAAGGAGTCAATCAACGCTCGAAGCGACTCGGTGAGCGATTTGGTGTCGGCCACGATGGGGTTCATGCGGGGAATGAAGCCGCGTACCTCGCGGATGACGGCGTTCAATTGACCGATGGAATCTTCCAGGCGTTTTGCGTTCGTCTGAGAGATTCGTTGAGTGCGATGTTTGGTCAATTCCAGCCCCATACCGATGGCATAGAGCGACTGCAGCAGATTGTCGTGCAGGTCCTGACTTAACCGTTCCCGGTCTTCGAAGGCCTGCCGGACGGCGTGTTCGCTACGCCGCAACGCCTCTTCAGCGCGTCGCTGCTCTGTAATGTCGGTTCCGACGGCCACCATGCACTTGGTCTTATTCAGTTCGATGAGCTCGCACGACACCAAAAAACGCCGTTCGGTGTGATCTTTTGTATAGAGCATCATGTCGAGGTTTTTAAGCGAGCCTTCGGCGCTCAAACGGTCGATGAGTTTCTGACCTTCGGCAGGGTTCGGCCACAGCCCCAAGGTGAGTGTGCATTTCCCAATAACTTCGTGTCGCTCGAATCCAAACGCCTGGAGCGAGGCCTCATTAGCTTCCAGGCAGCGTCCGGTCTCGAGGTCTGTGACGATCATGGGATAGGGACTTGAACGGAACGCCTTGCTGAACCTCTCCTCGCTCGCCCGAAGCGCCTCCTCACTGTTTCGCAGCTCTGTCTCCGCTCGCTTGAGATCGGTGACGTCGCGTGCGATGCCGACCAGTCCGACGATGTTTCCGAGTTGGTCCATGTGCGGGGTCTTCACGGTATAG
This sequence comes from Nitrospira sp., assembly GCA_036376045.1. GTDB lineage: Bacteria > Nitrospirota > Nitrospiria > Nitrospirales > Nitrospiraceae > Nitrospira_C. The sequence goes on along the minus strand of DASVBB010000073.1, from coordinate 33,183 downwards.
AATGTTTGGGACCGTGGGTGTCCCGGAAACAGTGTTTCGATTCGTCCCTTTTGAGCCCCTTCCAACAGCACTTGCTGATCGTCGGCCATGATGTGTTGTGCGTTATCGAAGGGAAACAGTTCGGCGTCCGTCTTGCCGACGATCTCTTCTGAGTCTCTTCCAATCACCCGGGCACCGGCCGTGTTGATGAACCGATAGCGGCCTCCGCGATCTTTCATGAAAATGGCATCCGTGGCGGTTTCGGTGACGGATCGCAACAGCGATTCCTGATCCTGGAGTGCCCGTTCCGAGATTTGACGTTCCAATTCACGCGTGATCCATCGAGCCATCAAGAGGAGAAAGTCTTTGTCTGCCACGGAAAAGCGACCGCGATAGGGTTCGTCATCCATGAAACAGATCGTGCCGAACTTCTGCCCGCCGACCACCAGGCTCGTGCCGAGGTAGGATTCAAATCCAAGAAGGAAGCAGGCGGAGCCATCTTTCCACTCCGAGTTTCCGAGCTGCTCAATCGCGATCGTGCTGTGCATTTTCAAGGTTTCAGTGCAGATGCTGCACTGCGGCAGAAAGGTGCCTTCTTCCGCCATTGGTTTATCCGAACGAAGGGCGGTCAGTTCCAACTGCTCTCCTTTGAGGGTCGTGAAGGCGGCAATGGGAAGTTGGAAGCGCCGGCGCCCAAGATCGAGCAACTCCCGGATCTGCTGATCGAATGACACGTCCTTCCTCGATGTGATCTCATGCAGTTCCCGGATGGCAGACTCGCTAAGCCGGAGCGCCTCTTCAGCCTGCCGTCGTTCCGTGATATCCAGCGCAACGCCGACATAGTGGCTGAGATGTCCTGTGATGAGATCGCGCACCGGAAAACCACGGTCCCAGATCCACCGGACCATCCCATCAGGCCTAATGATCCGATACTCGTGGTTGAACGGGAGCCCGTCCCGGTGTTCAAGAAGACTGGTTACAACGCGAGCTTTGTCATCCGGATGAATGGAATCAATGAAAGATTGCGGGCTCTCATACAGGCTGGCGCAGGATCGTCCCCACACGCGTTCATAGGCCGGGCTAATATACAGGGTCTTGCCGATTAGGGTGTCAGCAGACCAAACGACTTCTTCGATGGTCTCGGCGATTTCTCGAAACCGGGTTTCACTCTTCTGCAGCGCCTCCTCGGCCCGTTTCCGGTCGTCGATATTTTGAATGACAGCAATGAAATAGGCGGGCGCACTGGCGGCGGTGCGTACGAGAGACACCGTGACGTCGACCCAAACCCAGGCCTCATCGCTGCGCTGATAGCGCTTTTCCATCGAGAACGAATGGCGCTTCCGTGCCACCAGTTCGTCGAGAAGCCGAAGGTTTTCCTTGAGATCGTCCGGATGAGTGAGGTCTTGAAACGAACGTTGCAGCAGGGTTTTTGATGAGTAACCGAACATTTCACACAGGCGTGGATTCACACGGAGAAACTGCCCGGTCAAACTTAGCTGTGCGATCCCGACCCCGGCGTGCTCGAAGAGCGCGCGCCAACGCTCTTCGCTTTCCCTCATCCAGTCTTCGGTGGCGCGCTGTTCGGTAATGTCCTCACAGACCACCAGAGCGAGGATCTGCCCCCGCTGATCCTTCACGGCCTGCGCCCGTTCCTTGACCCATAGGGTGCTGCCGTCCTTCCTTACTTTTTGTATTTCCCACTGAAAGACCTTCAAGGGGCTGGCGGTGCAGACCGTCAACTGTCCGAGTACTGCGGCATGCTCCTCGGGCTTGAAGACTTTGAGGACAGAGTCGCCGATCAGCTCGTCGGGCTGGTATCCCAGCTGCGTGGCGCCGAACTGATTGACGGACACGACCGTGCCGTCCGGCGACAGCGTGAAATACATGGTGGGATTGTTGTCATAGAGCAGGCGGTAGCGGGCCTCGCTGTCTTGCAGCGTCGATTCGACCTCGCGCCGCCGGCGGGTTTCCTCCTCCAATGCAGCGAGGTTCTGATGCTCGCTGGTCTTGATGCCGCCGTTGGAGGCACCACTGCCGGCGCTGCCTGCGGCCTGGGCCTGTTCGAGTTCACTCTCGTCGACTTTTGCGGACATCGACGGGTGGTCGCGAGGAGGGGTAGCCATCGTCACCTGCTCGAGTATGGAATAGGCGGTAGCATAGGGCGGATATCAGAAGATTTCCAGTCCTATCCGCGACCGCTGCGGACGGCGAAACCACGTTTACGCCAATTCGCTCCGGAGCTGTCGGACGATGCGCTCGCTCAAACCGGCTTCCCGCAAGTCCTCTTCGCTGGCTTGTGCCAGGTTCGCCAGGCTCCCGAATCGTTTCAGGAGCTTCGTACGGGTGATCGAGCCGATGCCGATAATTTCTTCCAGTTGCGAGGTCACCAAGGTCTTGCTGCGCAGCTTGCGATGGAAGGTCACGGCGAAGCGGTGCGCCTCGTCGCGAACCCGCTGCAGCAGATGGGTCGCCGGTGAATTGGCGCGTAAAATGATCGGATTCTTCCGGCCCGGAAGATACACACGTTCATCCTTGTCACCTTTCGCTTTGGCGAGGCCGATGACTGCGAGATCGGGGTGGCCCGCTTCCTGAAGTCCGGCTCGGGCAAAGGCCAGCTGACCCAGTCCGCCGTCGATGAGCACCAGATCGGGACGGGCGAGGTCCTCCATCCCTCCGTACCGCCGTCTGACCACTTCCTGCATGCTGGCAAAGTCATTGGCGCCCTGCACCGTGGCAATCTTAAAGCGGCGGTAGTCGGATTTTTTCATGCGCCCGTCTTCCCAGACGACCATGGACGCGACCGACTGATCGCCCATGGTGTTCGAAATGTCAAAACCTTCGATCCGGCGCGGCGCCGTGTTCAAATGAAGCACGCGTTGCAATTCCTCGCCGGCCTGTCGATCCAGCTCCTCATTGCGCAGATGATCGGCCAATGCTGCGGCCGCATTCTCTTCCGCCAGCAGCACGAGTTGGTGTTTCGTGCCGCGCTCAGGGGCCAGGACGTGCACGGTCTCGCCTCGCTTATCCGACAGCCACCGCGCCACAAGGTCGGCGTCCGGGATATCGACGGGAATCAGCAGCTCGCGGGGAGGCTGTCCTTCTTTGTTGTAAAACTGTTCCACGGCCGATCGCACCAGTTCTTCATCGGTCGCGTCGGCCGACTCCAGCCAGAAGAAATCTTTGCGACCGATCAACAAGCCGCCACGGACGAACAATAATTGCAAATCGACGGAGCTTCCATGGCGGGCGATGCCGATGACATCCTGGTCGATAGAGGCTGTCTGCGTGATCCGCTGTCGTTCGAGCGTGCGCTCGATCTTGAAAATCCGGTCCCTCAGTCGGGCGGCCTCTTCAAACTCCTCGCGGGCCGCGGCTTCATCCATCTGTGCCCGCAGGTCGTCCACCAATTCCCGGTCGTGTCCCTCCAGGAACTGGCGTACTTCTCGGACGATCCGGTGGTACTCTTCCTGCGTTTGCTGACCCGTGCAGGGAGCCATGCAGCGCTTGATTTCAAATTCGATGCACGCCCGTTCGGCTGTGCCGTCGATGTCGATCGTGCAGGTGGCCAGCGGGAACACCTTCTTGATGACCTTGAGCGTTTCCCGGAGCGCTCCAGCCGGCGTGTACGGCCCATAGTACAGCGCACCATCCTTTTGCACCCGACGGACGATCGAGAGCCGTGGAAAGCGGTCCTTCACCGGCAGGCGCAGATATGGATACTGCTTGTCGTCCCTGAGGACGACGTTGAAGCGGGGGCGGTGACGCTTGACGAGATTGCTCTCGAGAATCAGCGCTTCCAGCTCGGATCGCGTGACCATCGTTTCGAGGTCGGCAATCTGACCGACCAGCAACGCCGTTTTCGGCGTGTGGTCGGCGCCTTTCAGGAAATACGATCGCACACGGTCGGCGAGCCGGGCGGCCTTGCCGATATAGAGGATCTCGCCGGACTGGTCTTTGAACAGATACACACCGGGCTGATCCGGCAGGTGAGCGAGTTTCGATTCGAGCGCCGGAGGTGCCGTGGCCATGTCTCATTCTACGAGGCGGGCTCGGCAGCGGGCAAGCGCAGGACGTTAGCGCAGGGAGCGTACGAACGAAGGACTGAGGCTGCCGCGCGCCACTTCCGCCACAGGGCCTTTCATCGTGAGGCTGAAATCAGGCGCGACATCGATGGTCAGCGTGCCGCCCGGCATTTTGACCGCCACGGGGCTGGCCACCAGGCCGAGGCGGACGGCCGCGCTGGCGGCGGCGCAAGACGACGATCCGGAGGCTTGCGTCTCTCCTGCTCCCCGCTCCCAGATGAGGATGGTCAGTTCCTTCGGGCCGCTCGGGACAGCCAGCTGTACATTCGTGCGCTTTGGAAACATCGGGTGATGCTCCAGGACCGGTCCCAGCGCCAGCAAATCTTCGCGCGACCATGATTCGCCGGCCTGCTTGAAGACGACACAGTGGGGATTCCCCACGCTGACCCCCGTGAACTTCAAGGACCGACCGGCGGCCTCGATCGATTGCTGGATCAGCTCGTCGACGGGAAGTATGCAGGGTAATGCGCCAGGGGCAAATGTGGCCCGGCCCATCTCGACAGTCACCGAACTGGCATCGCCGCGCCGGTCAAGGTGCAGATCGATCGTCACGAGGCCACCCTTCGTCTCGACGGTGAAGCGCTTTTTCTTGGTCCTCCCCGTCGCATGCAGATAGCGGGCGAAGATGCGAAGTCCATTGCCGGACTTCTCCGCTTCACTGCCATCGGGATTGAAGATGCGGAGCCCGAAGTCTGCTTTCTTCGACGGCACGGTGGTGAGAATGCCGTCACTGCCCAATCCCCAGTGACGGTTGCAGATGAGTGCGATGTTTGTCGGAGTGAGCTTGAAGCTGAGCGCCTTGGGGTCCATGACAATGTAGTCATTGCCCAGCCCATGGCCGCGGAAGAATCCGTTCTTCATGGTGATTGCTCTCCCCTATCGCTCGTTCTGTCGACGTGAAGGGGAGCACAATACTGGTTCGCGATGAAGGTCGTCAATGGGACCGGCTGCCGACCAGTCGGAGGCGAAAAGGAGAGCCGTGATGTGAACAGCGGACGGTGCTTCGGGGTCACACGATGTGCACACCGGGCGGGCGTTCGATCAATTCGACTTCGTAGCCGTCCGGCGCATCGATGAAGATGAACCGGCTGCCTGACGAGGTCTTGGTCGGGCCGTCCGTAATGCGAACGCCCTGTTCCTGTAAGGCAGCGATCGTCGCGTCGAGATTTTCGACTTGGAAGGCGAGGTGTACCAGGTCTTCCTGCACCCTTACCGGTCCGCTCGGGGGAAAACTGCAGAGCTCGATCAACTCCTCGCTGTTCGGCACGCGCAGGAACGCAAGATGGGATCCGCGGGGCGAGACCTTGCGTTCCAACACCTCGAGCCCCAGCACCTTGGTATAGAAGGCGATCGTCTGATCCATATCGCTGACGCGCATGCGGGTATGGAGGAGCTTCTGAACTTTCATGTGTGACGTACCGCCGGCATCGCCGAGATCCCCGGCGCTATCGGGCCGGCCCTGCCGTTTTACGAAGAAGAATTTCGGCGCTGCCGGGAATCAGAAAGTTCGGCATCGGTCCGATTTCCTGATAGCCCTGCTTCCGGTAAAAGTCGCGCGCGCCCGTATTGAAGTCGGAGACGCAGGCGAAGAGGTTTTTGGTCCTGGCAAACACCAGGGATTCGATGTGTGCAAGCAGCTGCCTGCCCGTTCCCTGGTGTCTGGCCCACTCGGCGACCCCCAGCAGTTCCAAATAGTCGCCGAGCAGGAATTTTTGACGGACGATGGCGATGCCGGCGACCCGCCCGCCCGCTTCCGCGATGAAGCTTTCGCGGCCCTGCGGAAGGGGGCTGAAGATGCGGCTCCAATCCTTCTCGACATATCCGAGCGTTTTCCAGGGATCGGAATCGGCCAGCAGCCGGATCACGGTCTCCCGGTCCTCCGCACGCATCGGCCTGATCGATTGTCCGGTCATCACTTGGGGAGCTTGCATGAAAGGACATCGCTCACGGTGGCCGGTCTGAGTCCCTTGCGCGGCAGCACCTCGGTCGTCAACCGCTGGATGACCTGCCGGGTATGCTTACCTTTGCCGTTGGCATGGAGCACCACGATACTGCCCCCTTTGGCGCGTTTCTCGATGCGTGCGACAATTTGCTCGGCCGAGAGCATCGGATCGGGATCCCCTGATTCGATATTCCATTGGATGAACTGGAGGCCCAAAGCTCTGACGACGTCGACCGTGACCTCATTGTATTCCCCGAACGGCGGACGAAACAGGACCGCCTCGTGGGCGTAGTGCTCGCTGAGCAGCTTGACCGGGCCGGAGATTTCCACCCGTTGGGCATCCGCATCGTGCATGGGCAGATGGGCGTGCACCTCGCCATGGGTTCCCACCTCGAAGAAGCCGATCCCGAGAAGCTGTTCGACCTCCGAATCGTGTTTGGCGATCCACTGCCCGGACATGAAGAAGGTCGCCGGAATCTTGTGTTCGACGAGATAGTCGATCAGCGCTTGGTCGTACCCCGCCCCCTTGCGGACCGGACAGAGGTCGAAGGTCAGCGCGATCGTCGGGCAGGCCGGCGGTCCCGATTTGATGACCTGGGCGGCCGTGTCGGCCGCCGCAAGGAGCATCAACGCCGCCAATCCCAACCCAACCCGAAGCCAGGCTCGAAGCATGCCCTTTAGTATACCCGAAGATCGTCACCGCGAACGTAAAATGTCTTCTATTTAGCGCAGTTGACGGCCGGTTTCCGGCGTTGTTACTGTGAACGCATGATGAATGCACCGGCATGGGAAATCGGGCGCGTGTTGGGGATTCCGATCCGTGTGCATGCGTCCTGGTTTCTGGTCTTTTTCTTCGTCACGTGGTCGCTGGCAACGGGCTACCTTCCTGAGGCCTTGCCCGGCCTGTCCGATTCCCGGTATTGGGGGATGGGTGCGGTCGCGGCGGTGCTGCTGTTCGTGTCGGTGCTCCTGCACGAACTCGGACATTCCTACGTGGCTCAGCGCTATCGGATTCCGATCGGTCAGATCACGTTGTTTCTGTTCGGCGGTGTCGCACACATGCGGGCGGAACCACCCAGCCCCAAGGCCGAATTTCTCATTGCGATTGCCGGTCCGATCGTAAGCTTCGCACTCGGGGCCTTCTCACTGGGCCTTGCCGCCACCTCCGAGTGGTGGCCGACGCCGTCCGGCGGACAGGGGTTTGCCGTCCTCGGCGGACTGCTGGGACTGGTGAATGTTCAGCTGGGTCTCTTCAACCTGATTCCGGGATTTCCGCTCGACGGAGGACGGGCGCTCCGCGCCGGGCTGTGGGCCTGGGGCCACGATTTCCACGGAGCGACGAGTCGAGCGGCGTTCTTGGGATTGGGATTCGGTTTTCTTCTAGGAAGTTTTGGTGCGGTGCTGCTGGCGGGTGCCCTCACCGGCTTCGTCGATCCCTCGAACGCGGGCAATGGAGGCTGGCTGGTCTTCATCGGTGCCTTTCTCTTCGGCGCGGCATGGAGCACGAGAAAGCAGGTGGCGCTTCGCCTGGCGCTCTCGGGCACGTCGGTGCGGGACGTCATGGTGCGTGCGCTCGTCACGATGTCGCCGCAGCTGAGTCTTCAGTCCGCCGTCGAGGAGTTCTTCGTAGCCTACGGCTATGGCAGTTTCCCTGTGATGGAGGAGGGTCAGGTGGTGGGGCTCATTGCCGTGGAGGACGTGCAAGCCATTTCCCAGGGCCTGTGGTCATGGCGGACAGTGGCGGACGTCATGCGTCCCGCCTCTCCGGAGCTCTTCATTCCCCCCGAAGCTTCGATGATGCAGGCCATGGAACGCATGGTACGCACCGGGTATGACCGGCTGGTCGTCATTGATGAAGCCAGCCACCCCGTCGGACTCGTCACGCGGTCCGCCGTCGCGCAGTTTCTCCAACTGCACAAGGCGTAACGTTCCGTCCACACCGGCGTCACGCGGCTTCCACCGTCCGTTCAATCGGCGCGGGCGACGCTGATGTTTTGGGCGATGGCGATGCGCACGAGATGGACGACCAGGAGAAACCCGTACACCACGCAGAAGAATTTGAAGGTGACGCGATAGAAGTCCATTAGAATGATGGGCAGGCAGAGTGCGAACAGCAGGCTGGCGATGAGCGTCATGAACGTCAATCGCCTGCAGAATTCATAGGACGCCTCCTTGCCGATCGGCTTCAGGGCGCGGGCATACCGTTCGGCGCGCTGAAGCCGCGCGTCGTTGAGTATCGACGCGCTGGCACCCCAATACCGCAGGTACAAATATCCGGCCACGACGACCGCCCAGGGCATGGCCCACAAGAGCCAATAGTCGGCCTCGCCGTACATTTCACTGCTCACCAGTGTGGCAAAGGAAGGCGCGTAGAGCAGTGCCAGGAACAGAGGAAGGATGCGCTCATCCTGAGGCCGTTCCCCGTCGGGGCCGCCGTGAATCAATTCCCGTTCGAACAATGGATAACCGTATTTCAGGACGACCAGGGCAATGGCGGCGCTCATGGTTTTGTCGGGCACGTAGCGGACCCAGGTCTGGAACCAATTGACGACCCACCAGCCGACATGTTCCCCCCAGGTCAATCCGAATACCGATTCCAGATACTGATGAACCGTCTGTTCCCATTGCAGGACCCGGGCATGGAGGGTTTCAGCGACGTCCGGATTCAAGGCAAAGGTCGAGTGTTCGTTCAATGCCGCCTGAACGAAGGTGCCGGGAACGCTCATGACCGCGGCGCCGACGACGCCGAAGATGTAGAGAAACCAGGCATGCGACAGCGCGGAGCTTTTCCCCGTCCGTAGATATTTTTGAAAACCGGGCTGTCTGGCCATCCATCCCCAATAGATGGCACCGGTCATGCTGACCAGCGACCAGGGGAAAATCACCACGTCCGCTCCTGACTCGGGAAAGAGCAGCCAGTTGACGACGGAGTTGGAGAGCAAGGCCACGATCGCTCCCCACCAAGGTCCCAGTAGAAACGCCACGAGTGCCGTCCCCGTCATGTCGAGAAAAAGAATGCTTTCCAGATGCCGGCTCAACGTGAGGCCCACGTAATTGAGCAACAGCCCGGCGGCCACGATGACGCCGGTTTCGTACATGAGGAGATACGACGTGCCGCGGAACGGCTTGCTGGAAAAGAAATCGATGGAGGCGAGCGGTTCCTGAGCCTGACGTTCCGGGGATGCAGAGGGCTTTCGATCCTTTTTCGCGGTCAGCCGGTGCTGGATATCGATCAGCTTTTCCAACACCGTCAGCAGTGCGGCGATAAAGCCCGCAATTGCGCCGCCCAGCATCATTAACTCTTTCCCGAGGTCTTCGGACATGCCTGGTTTCTCCCTGGTGGTCCAGGGGGCCATTTTATCGGCGAAGGCAGGTCTCGGCCAGAAAAAGCCTAGAAGCCGACAGGGCGCTGATCAACGGCTGGCAGGGGCAGACGGCGAAGCGGCGTCGGATTGAACGAAGCCGGCTGCCGTCGCCTGGTTCCGCTGCTGAAGGGCGTGGGCGAGCACGGCACCCACGAGAAAGAGCAACGCGGAATAATAGATCCAGAGCAGCAAGAGGATGATTTCGAGCAGGGATCCGTATAGCTTGGTGTAGACGGTGGCATATTCGTTATAGGTGACGAAAATCAGTTTCGCCGCGACCCACAGCAGACTGAAGGTCAAGGAGCCGATCAGCGCCTCGCGCCATTGCGGCCGCCGCCGGGGGACATAGCGGTACAAGACCCCGACGCTGAGAAAAGCCATGATGAACGGCAGGGTGTAGCTCAAGAACAAATCGTGGGCTGCGAGGGCGATCCAATCGAGTCCCCAGAGGTGCGGGACGTAGGCGGTCAGAAAGTTCACGGTTTCCGTCGCGACGTACGACATGATGAGCAGCAGACCGATCGCGCCCTGAATGGCGACCGCAATGGCGGTGGAGATCAAGGGGTGCCGCTTCCAGGTACTGTCGAACACGACGTTGAGTGCATAATCCACCTCATAAAAGACCAGGGTTCCGAACCAGGCGAACGCCAGGAAGACGAGCCAGCGAACCGTATCCAGTTCTCCGATCCGCTGGAACTCCACCGCCAGGCGCTCTCCCAGCGTGGGAAGAAATCCCTTGAGGAAGCTCAGCAGTACCTGTCCCCCGATCACATCATGACTGACGATGAAACTCACGCCGTACATCAGCATGAAGACCAGCGGAAACAACGAAAGAAGGGAGAAAAAGGCCAGCGAGGCTGCCAGGCTCCCGCAGCCATGCCAGAGGAAGGATCTGGTCAGATCCGACAAGAGCCGCCAGAAGGAAATCAGCATGGGCATGACCCGCATAGCCTAGCACGAGTGCCTGGGTCCTGCACGGCCGGCCGGCCTAAGGCTGCGTCTTACTTGAGCAGCAGGACGGACTGAAGGGCGAGGCTGACGACCGGGGTGGGAAACAGTCCGAAGATGATCACGCCGGCGACGGCGCAGGCCAAGACAATCGAGAGTGCCGGTGAGGGCACGAGATGCGAAGCCTCGGCCGCAGAGACCTCCGGTTCCCGCATGTACATCAGCATGACGACGCGCATGTAGTAGTAGGCGGACACCGCCGAAAAAATGATCGCCACCACGGCGAGCCAGCTGAGGCCCGCCTCGACGGCGGCCATGAAGACGTAGAATTTTCCGATAAATCCTGCCGTCGGCGGGATGCCGGTCAGCGAGACCATGAACACCATCATGACGAACGCGGCCAGCGGCTGACGCTTGGCCAGCCCTGCGAAGTCCTCGATCTCATCCCCTTCGAGCCCGCCCTTGCGGAACATGGCGATGAGCGCAAAGGCTCCGAGCGTCATGAAGGCGTAAAAGGTCAAGTAAAGCATCACGCTGGCGATGCCCGACGTTCCTCCGGATTCGCCCGCGCTGCGTCCGGCGGCGACGAGGCCGATCAAGGCGTAGCCCGCGTGCGCAATGCTGGAGTAGGCCAACATGCGTTTGATGTTGGTCTGCACGATGGCGACGACGTTGCCGAGCACCAGTGTCAGGACGGCGAGCAAGACAAACAGGCTCGACCAATCGGCCTTGAACCCTCCGAGACCCTCGACGAATACGCGGAGGAAGGCGGCAAAACTGGCCGCTTTCGAGGCGACGGCCATGAAGGCGGTTACGGCCGTGGGCGCGCCCTGATAGACATCGGGTGTCCACATATGAAAGGGCACCACCGCGAGCTTGAAGCCGAATCCCACCGTCAACAAGATCGTGGCGATCAGGAGCATGGGATCGTCGAATCCCTTTGTTCCCAGGGCGCCTGCGATCGTGCTCAATCTCGTGCCGCCGGTGAGGCCGTACAGCAGCGAGATGCCATAGAGGAGCAGGCCGGACGAAAAGGCGCCGAGGACAAAGTACTTGGCTGATGCCTCCAGAGAGCGCGGGGACGAGCGCTTCAGGCCCGCCATCACGTAGAGCGACAGCGACATCAACTCGGTGCCGAGATAGATCGTAAGGAGATCCGCGCCGGAGACCATGACCATCATGCCCGAGAGGGCAAGAAGGATGAAGCCATAGTACTCACCCAAATGGAGTCCTTCCATTTTGAGGTAGGGGAGCGACATCAAAATGGTGAGTCCGGTCACGCCGAACAGCAACAGCTTCCAAAAACGTGCGTATCCGTCGACGACGACCAGGTCATTGAAGGCCGATAGCGGGAGATTCATGACCCCGATCTGTCCCCCGGTCAAGCCGATGCACAGCGCCAGACTGCCGAGGCTCAGCCAGGCCAGGAGTTCTTTTCGGGAAAGCGGCGTCAGAGGGTCCAAGACCAGAACCAGACAGGCGGCGGCGACGACGATGAGCTCGGGAAGGATGATGATCAGGTCCGTGGCATATGAGGTCATGGCCGGGCGTCCTCTGTCTGACCGCTCAAGACGACCGGAGGCGTCGCAGCGGCCGAAGGATGGGATATCGGGGCGACCTTTGTTCGCGCCATCGTCTCCAAGGTTTTGGTCACCGTACTATGCATCCTGCTGACTAGTGGGTTCGGAAATAGGCCAATCCAGAACACGAGCAGGAGAAGCGGCAGAAGAATTCCAAACTCCCGGAAGCCAATATCCGTTAAGCGCGGTAGCTCGCGAGGCAGCGCCACGCCGAACACCACCCGCTGAACCATGTACAGGAGATAGGCGGCGGCCAGAATGATGCCCAAACAGGCAAGAGCGGCGGCGGCCTTGCTCCACAAGAATGTACCGACCAGCACGAGGAACTCGCCGACAAAGCTGTTCGTGCCCGGAAGCCCGAGGGACGACAGGGCAAAAATAACGAGGAACGTCGCGTATCGCGGCATGGGTTTCGCCAACCCGACGTTATCTGCAATCAACCGGCTGTGGGTCCGTTCGTAAATGATGCCGACGCACAGGAACAGTGCGCCGGTCGTAATGCCGTGATTGACCATTTGCAGGACCGCGCCCTCGATGCCTTGCTGGTTCATCACGAACAGGCCGAGCGTCACGAATCCCATGTGGCTGACGCTGGAATAGGCGATCAGCTTCTTGAGATCCACCTGAGCCAGCGCCATGTAGGCGCCATAAATGATCGCGGTGATCGAGAGGAACGCCATCAAGGGAGTCATGGCCTGGCTCGCGTCCGGCAGCATGGGCAGACTGAAGCGTACGAACCCGTAGGCCCCCATCTTCAAGAGCACGCTGGCGAGGATCACGCTGCCCGCGGTCGGCGCCTCGACGTGCGCGTCGGGGAGCCAGGTATGGAAGGGAAACATAGGCACCTTCACGGCAAAGGCCGCGAAGAACGCAAAGAAGAGCCATTGCTGTACGACGGCCGGATAGGTGACCTGGCTGAGGGCCAGCACATCGAAGGTGTGCCCACCATAAAAGTACAGAACCAGGATGGCGACCAGAAGCAGTACGCTACCGGCCAGGGTGTACAGGAAGAACTTGATCGCCGCGTAGAGACGATTAGGGCCACCCCAGACGCCGATGATGAGGTACATCGGAATCAGCATGGCTTCCCAGAAGACGTAGAACAGCACAAAGTCCAGCGCGGCGAAGACACCCAACATCGCCGTTTCCATGACCAGCAGAACGGCCATGAAGGTCCGCACTCTCGTGACGATCGACTCCCAGGAAATCAGGACGCAGAGGGGCATGAGGGCGGCGGTCATCAGAATGAGCGGGAGACTGATGCCGTCGACGCCGAGGCTGTAATGGATCGGCGGCGAGGTGATCCAGGCCGCGTGTTCGGCGAATTGCATGCGGCTTGACGACGGATCGAACAGCCACCAGAGGGGCAGGGCCAACAGGAAATCGAGCAACGTGACCGCCAAGGCGATCTCCCGTGCGTAACGCTCCTGGGTGATGTACAGAGCGCCGACACCTACTAAGGGTAGGAATATCAAAACGCTGAGCCAGGGAAATCCATCCGGTTGCATCGGCGTCAGATCACCATTAAGAGGGTCAGAATCACGACCGCGCCGAGTGCCATGCCCAGCGCATAGTGCTGCGTTTGCCCGCTTTGCACGAGGCGGAGGAACCAGGCCCCCCAGGCAATAGCTCGGGCGACGCCGTTGACGGCTCCGTCGATGACGGCGACATCCACGCGTTTCCACAGTTCCGAGGCCGCCGCAAATGTCGGGCGGACAATGCTTCTGTCATAGGCTTCGTCCACATACCATTTGTGAAGGGACCACTCATAGGCAGTCCGCCAGCGCTGAGCCAGGCGGTCCGGCAGGTTGGGGTTCAGCACGTAGACATAGTAGGCGCCTCCGATGCCAAGGATTCCCATCGCCGTGGCGAAGAGCTTGATCACGATCGCACCGCCGCCATGTTCACGTTCACCGCCCTGTTCGAACATCGGCGAGAGAAACTCGGGGATGCCGAAGTAGCCTGCCGCAATGCTCAGGACCGCGAGGATGACCAACGGCACCGTCATCGTGGGCGATGGTTCGTGGACGTGGGCCGCATGGTGGCTGTCGACATGGGATGGACCCCAGAAGGTGACGAAAACCAATCGGAAGCTGTAGAAGGCGGTCAGGAGGGCTGTGAGCAACCCGAAGACCGCGAGGACTTGACCAAGCGGTCCTGAGGTCCAGGCGGAGACGAGGAGCTCGTCCTTGCTGAAAAATCCAGCCGTCAGCGGAAACCCCGACAACGCGAGAGCGCCGACGACAAACGTCCAATAGGTGATCGGCAGCCGATCCTTGAGGCCGCCCATCCGTCGCATGTCCTGCTCGTGGTGGAGGGCGATGATGACCGAGCCGCAGCCGAGGAACAACAGGGCTTTGAACGCGCCATGCGTCAATAAGTGATACATGCCGGCGTCATAGGCGCCCAGTCCGCAGGCCATGATCATGTACCCGAGTTGACTCATGGTCGAGTAGGCCACGACGCGCTTGATGTCCGTTTGCGTCAACGCGATGGTGGCTCCGAGCACCATTGTCATGGCGCCCACGACCGCCACGACGGCCATCGCTGCCGGAGAGGCGTTATAGAGCGGAGCAAGCCTGGCCACCATGAAGACGCCCGCCGTGACCATGGTGGCGGCATGGATGAGCGCCGAGATAGGGGTGGGCCCTTCCATGGCGTCTGGCAGCCACACGTGCAGTGGAACCTGCGCGGATTTTCCGATCGCTCCCATGAAAAGAAGGAGGCAAATCACCGTGAGCGACGAAACTTCGAAACTGCCGCCGAGCGGCTCGAGGACGTTGATCGTTTTTGCCGCTTCGCGTCCGACATTGGCAAACACAGTCGCATAATCCAGCGAATCGAACGTCGTGAACACGAGCAGCAGACCCAGGATAAAACCGAAGTCCCCTACGCGATTGACGATGAACGCCTTGGTGGCCGCGGCGCAGGCCGACGGCCGGTCGTACCAATGGCCGATCAGAAGATACGAACAGAGCCCGACCGCTTCCCAAAAGACGAACAGCTGCAAGAAGTTGTCTGCGAGAACCAGCATCAGCATGGAAAACGTGAACAGCGCGATATAGCTGAAGAAACGTGCGTATCCAGGCTCGCCCTGCATATAGCCGATGGTATAGACGTGGACCAGCGCGCTCACGGTCGTGACCAACAGCAGCATCACTGCGGTCAGGCGGTCAATCGTGACCCCGATATGCACGTCGAGCATTCCCGAAGTCAGCCAGGTGTACATGCGAAACGTGGAATGGTGTCCGTCGGCCACGTCGGCAAAGGCGAGGATCGAGATGCACCATGAGAGGACCACGGCCGGCACGGCAACGAAATGGGCCTTGTCTTTGATCCAATGGCCGAATATCCCGAGAATCAGGAAGGAGGCAAGAGGAAACAATGGAATGAGTTCGTACGTCATCACCACTTCAACAATTGAAATTCATCGACATTGATGGTGTTCTTCGCCCGATGCAGAGCGATGATGATGGCAAGTCCGACCGCCACTTCCGCGGCGGCGACGGTGAGCGCAAAAAAGACAAAGACCTGTCCGGCAATGTTGTGAAACGATTGCGAAAATGCGACGAAGTTGATGTTCGTGGCGTTCAGCATCAACTCGACCGACAGCAAGATGATGATGATGTTCCGCCTGATCAGGACGCCGACGAGTCCGGTAAAAAAGACGATCGCGCTCAGCGTGACATAATAGGTCAGCGGAATCATCGGCCCTCGCTCGGCGGGAGGTGCATCCAATGCCTCGGTAAAAGTTCGGTCATTGGATGGATTCTCCGCCCAGGTCTCTCTTGGCAAGAATAATGGCGCCGATCATGGCGACGAGCAGGATCAAGGACGCGACTTCGAACGGAAAAAGATACGTCGAGTACAGGACGTCACCTAAAGCTTCTGTGTTGCCCAGCCCCACTGCCGATGTCTCAGGGACGGCCGGCGTTGTCGAAGGGGAGCGGCCTTTCAGCACCGTGAGCACTAGGGCTTCGAGCACGAGCACCGCACCGATGCCGGCCGCTACCGGCCACTGACGGTGGTATCGCTCGTCCTGTTTCAAATTGAGCAGCATGACGACGAACAGATAGAGCACCAGAATCGCCCCGGCATACACGATCACCTGGACGGCGGCGAGGAACTCGGCATGCAGCGTCACGTAGAGACCGGCGACATGGAAGAACATAATCAGGAGGGACAGCGCGCTATAAATGGGGTTGCGTAACGCGACGACCAGCACCGAGGACGCGGCGATCACCAATGCGAAATAGAAAAAGAACAGATGTTCCATGCTCAGGCCGGTATCCCCGTCCTCTTGAAGAAGACGCGTTTCTCCCCCGCCGCTTGACTCGCATGGCCTTCGACCGGTCGTGGCTGCACGTCAGTTCGGCTTCGGGGGCACGTGACTGAATGAGACGTTGAAAAACGCGACGTTCGGGTGCTGCAACTCCAGCCGCTTCTCGCGAACCGGGAACGCGCGGTCGCCGATGGCGAGCAGTTGTGCCTTGTTCAGCTGCAGTTGGCGCTTGTCGTACACCGCCCATTCGAATTCCCGGCTCATGCCGAGCGCATCGACCGGGCAGGCATCGACGCACATCCCGCAAAACAGGCAGCGCGTCATGTCCATGTAATATTCCTTGGAATAGCGCTTGGTGGGTTCGCCCGGCACTTCGGCGCTGACCACGTGAATGACGCGGGAGGGACAGGCGGCTTCGCAGAGATCGCAGCCGACGCATTTCTCCGTGCCGTCGTCGTATCGCAGCAAGCCGAGCATGCCGCGATAGTTGTCCGGAAGGGTCCGTTTCTCGTGAGGGTATTGCACCGTCACCGGCTTGTAGTGGAGGAGATGCGACATCGTCGCTTTCATGCCGACGAGAATTTCGTAAAAGATGATGGTCTTGAACCAGGCGATGAATGTCTGCATGGCCGAAAACCCTATCCTCTCGGAAACAAGTAGGCTGCGATCGATGTCACCACGATGTTGCCGAGTGCGATCGGCAGCATGACCTTCCAGCCGAACTTCATCAGCTGGTCATACCGCAGGCGCGGCAAGGTGGCTCGGAGCCAGAAGAATAAGAAGAGGAATGTATACACTTTCACTGTAAACATGAAAATGCCTTCCACCCAGGCGAGTTGCGGCATCCCTAAGTACTCGGGGATTGTTCCAGGCCAGGGTGACGTCCACCCACCGAGGAACAACGCTGCAGCCACGCAAGATACCAGCACCATGTTCGCATACTCGGCAATGAAGAAGAACGCGAAGCGCATACCGCTGTACTCGGTAAAGAAGCCGGCCACCAGTTCGCTCTCCGCTTCAGGCAAGTCGAACGGAACCCGGTTGGTTTCGGCAACGGCTGAGATGACGTAGACGACGAATGCAAAAATCTGCGGCGCGGGCAATGCGAACACATACCAATGCCAAAACCCACCGGCTTGCGAGGCAGTGATTTTCACCAGACTGAGCGAGCCGGCGAGGATCAGTACGCCGACGATGGCCAGTCCCACGTTGAGCTCATAGCTGATCACTTGAGCGGCGGACCGCAGCCCTCCCAGCAGCGAGTATTTGCTGTTCGAAGCCCATCCACCGAGGATGATGCCGTAGGCGCCGATCGACGTGAAGGCCAGGATGTAGAGAATGCCGATATTGATGTCGCTGATCACGAACGGCTCGATCGGGATGCCGAAGAGCTCGACTTTGTTGCTCGGACCGAAGGGGATGACTGCAAAACCGATCAGCGCGGGCACCATGGCCAGGATCGGTGCGAGGCTGAACATGAACTTGTTCGCGCCGGCCGGCACAATGTCTTCCTTGAAGAACAATTTCAATCCGTCGGCGATTGGCTGGAGGATGCCGTAGGGACCGACTTCCATGGGGCCCATGCGGTCCTGCATCCAGCCGAGGACCTTTCGCTCGGCGAGGGTAAGAATCATCACCGTCAACATGACCACGCCCATGACGGCGGCGATTTGGGCCAATGAGACTGCCAGTCGCAAGCTGAGTTCGGTCACAACGAGGCTCCTTCCTCAATCCTTTCGTTCGCTGCGGCCTTGCCAGGGGCAAGGCGCGTCTCGGCGCGCCAGGGCGGGCGGGTAAGTCACCCGGCCTTGACGATTGAGACCGACGCTATTCGAAACGCAGGCACTTTCGTCACGGGGTCAACGGTACAGTCAAACAATGCGGACGCCTTTTGCGCAAAGTGATCCGGGAACCACACCGTTCCCGGCGGCACCCGTTCCACGAGCTTGACGGTCGTCGTGAGATCGCCCCGTTGGTTCGATACTCTGACGCGGTCGCCGTCGGCGATGCCCATGCGGTCCGCCTCGGCCCGGTTCATTCTCAGGACAGCGTGCTCCTCGAGCTGCAGGAGTCCCTTCGCTCGCGTGGACAGCTTCCCCGAGTGAAAGAGGCTCTGCGTCAGGCGGATGTACCACGCGGTTCCCTCAGCCGGAGGCCGTCGCGGCGCCAGAGTATAGCGATTGCCAAGGTCGTGGCGATAGCCCCCGGCGACGTACCGCTCGACGGTTGCGGGGTCTACCTTCGGCGGAATGGGTGACGGGCCGAGCAAGCCATAGCCGGGAATCACGCTGCGAATCTCTTTGAGCACATCCTTGCTCTCTCCGTACTCCCATGGGACACCCAAGAGCAGGGACAGCGCAGAAAGGATTTCCCAATCCGGACGGCTCTCCCCTGCCGGCTCGATGGCCGGACGCACCACCTGCACGTGGCCCTCCTCGTTGGTCCAAGTGCCGGATTTTTCGAGCGGCGCCGCGGCTGGAAACACGACATGCGCCAGCGCTGCAGTCTCCGTCAGGAAGAGTTCCTGGCAGATCAACAGCTCCAGGCTGCGGAAGGCCTCAGCGACATTCATGTGCGACGGCAGGCTGGCGACCGGGTTCTCACCGACCACCATCATGGCCTTCAACTGCCCGGATCTGGCCTTGTCGATCATGTCCTTCAGCGTCGCCCCGGCTGTCTGCGGAAGCTCTCCCTTCCAGGCGCGAGCCAGTGCGGCTCGGGCCCCGGCATCCGCGATGTCCAGTGCACCCGGAATCAATTCGGCGACGGCTCCCATCTCTACGGCGCCCTGATCGTTGTTTTCCTCGGCCAGGGGACCCAATCCACACCCCGGTTCCGCCAGCTTTCCCGTCAGGAGGAGGAGATCGAGCAGATTGAGGCAGCCGGCATGGCCCCCGGTGCTACGCAACAGGTCCTGACCGGCAAGCACCACCACGCGACGCCCCTTGGCAATGTGTGCCGCAATCTCGAGGAAGACGTCCCGAGAGGTGCCGGTGGCCGCTTCAATGTCGGTCCAATTCAGTTTGCCGAGCGCGTCTGTGACGGCCGAGATGTAGTTCGAGCGGCTCTGGTCTGAATGCTCAACGTGCCGGCCGTCGACGATGCCTTTGAGCAGACCAAGCAGCGCATCACCGAATTGCGCTGTCGGAACACCCACGTGTTGTTCGGCCAGGTTCGTAATGTTGCTGATGGAGTCGATGCCGGGCTGGGTTGCCTCAATGGTAAAGAGCCGGGCCTGCTGCTTCTTGACCGCCTCCTTAACCCGGAGACCGGCGACCGGATTGGTTTCCGTGATGCTGGTCCCGACAAGGAGCAGCACGTCAGCATCGACGATGTCTTCGAAGGTCACAGTCCAGCGATGGGTCCCTTGCACGCGTCGCATGGCCTGGGTGCTGTTGATGTGGCCATAGCGGGCGCTGCTATCGAGGTTGTTGGTCCCGATGACCAGGCGCATGAACTTTTGAAACACATACAGGTCTTCGTTGGTGCACCGGCTCGAGATCAATCCGCCGAATGCCTCGGCGCCGTGGGTGCTCTTGAGCCTGGCGAGTTGCTGCGCCGTGTACTCGAGCGCCTCTGCCCACGTCGTCTCCACGAGGATGCCATTCCGGCGCACCAACGGCTTGGTGAGGCGATCGGGATGGCTCGTGGCCTGAAACCCGAAAAACCCGCGCGCACAGAGATCGCCATTGTTGCGGCCCGCTCCGTACGAGGAATTGACTTCGATCAATTCGTTGTTCTTGGTCTGCATCGTAATCTGGCAGCCATCACCGCAGTACTGACAGATCGTGTCCGCGCGCTTCAGCATCCAGGGCCGGTATTCATACATGGAGAGGCGGCTGGTGATCGCGCCCACCGGGCAGATCTGCACGCAGCCCCCGCAGAATTCGCAGTCAAGGGGATGGGAACCGAAGGCCTTGATTTCCGTCATCGTGCCGCGCCCGGCGGGGGCCAAGGCTTTGACGTCCATCACTTCGTCGCAGTAGCGGACGCAGCGGAGGCATTGGACACAGCGGTTCATCTGCGTCTCGATGAGGGGGCTGAAATATTCTTTCTGGAAAATACGTTTGGTTTCGATGAAGCGGCTGCCGGTAGCCGTGTACTCGTGGGAAAAGTCCTGCAGGTCGCACTTGCCGCCCTGATCGCAGACGGGGCAATCCAACGGATGGTTCGCCAGGATGAATTCCAACACCGACTTGTGCGCATCGTTCACGACCGTGGTCGCCGTCCGCACGGACATGCCGTCGGTCGCCACTGTGCTGCACGAGGTTTGAAGCTTCGGCATCTTTTCGATTTCAACCAGGCACATCCGGCAATTGGCGTCCGGTTTCAGTTTCGGGTGGTAGCAGAAGTGGGGAATCATGACGCCGACGCGGCGGGCGGCTTCGATTACAAGGGTGCCCTTGGGCACCGTGATTTCAATGCCGTCGATCGTCAAGCGGACCGTATTGGGTGCAGGTGCGGTCATGTCATGTACCATTCCGGCCGGGCCCAGCCGGCGCCTATCCCTTCGCTCCAGCAGGCTGCGGACGAAGCAGATTGGATGCCTCGGCCTCGTGGATCAACGCAATGTACTCCGGCCGCCAATGTTTCAGCGTGCTCATGATCGGCGCGACTTCGGCATCGCCGAACGCGCAGACCGTACGGCCGGCGATGTTCTTGCACAGATCCATCAGCGTTTCCAGATCCTGCGCACGGCCCCGCTTGGCGACAATCCTCCGCATGGTCTGCACCAGCCAGGCACTGCCTTCCCGGCATGGACTGCACTTGCCGCAGGACTCATGATAGAAAAACTCCATCAGCCGCAGCGCGGCCCACACCATGCTGGTGCCTTCTTCCATGACGGTCACGCCGCCGGATCCCAGCATGGACCCCGCCGCGGCGACCGATTCGAAATCCATTTTGACGTCCAGGTGATCGGGCGTCAGAAACGGCGCCGATGCGCCGCCGGGGATGAAGGCTTTCAAGGCCTTGTCGGAGCGCATGCCGCCGGCGTGCTCGTAAATCAATTCACGGAACGTGATCCCCATCGGCACTTCATAATTGCCCGGGCGTTTGACGTGCCCGCTTACGCAGAAGATGCGCGTGCCGGTGCTCTTCGGAGGTGAGCCGATGGCGGCAAACCATTCCGAGCCCCGGTTAATGATGTGGGGAAGGTTCGCGAGCGTTTCGACGTTATTGACCACTGTCGGCTTGTTATAGAGGCCATGGGTGGCAGGAAAGGGCGGCTTCACACGGGGGAGGCCGCGCTTGCCTTCGAGCGACTCGAGCAGGGCGGTTTCTTCCCCGCAAATATAGGCGCCGGCCCCCCGATGCACCCAGACGTCGACCGTCACGCCGCTTCCTTGGATGTTCTTGCCGATGTACCCCGCCCGCCTGGCCTCGGCGATCGCCTCCTCGAGGATCCGCGCTCCCAGGACGAACTCGCCTCGTATATAGATGTAGGCGGTCTCGGCCCCGATCGCATAACAGGCGAGGACCATACCTTCCAGCATCTGGTGAGGATCGCGCTCGATCAATTGGCGGTCTTTAAAGGTGCCGGGCTCGCTTTCGTCGGCATTGCAGCAGAGATAGCGAGGGCCCTGGTAGTCCTTGGGCAGGAATCCCCATTTGACGCCGGTAGGAAACCCGGCGCCGCCGCGGCCCCGAAGGCCGGACTTAATGACGAGTTGCGTCACGTCGGCAGGTGCCACCTTTCCCAGGATTTTCTTCAACGCCTGGTAGCCGCCCGTCTTTTCATACTCGGCCAGCGTCCCGGCATATCCGGGCTGATTCATGTTTTTCAATAAGATGGGTTCGTGTTTTGACATATGGTTCAACGTACCGGTGCTTCGCCTTTTGAGGCAAGCGGTTCCGGCCACATGAAGGGGCCGGTTTTCAACGTGGATGATCCGGTCGACTTGAGGTCCGACAAAATGCGGTCGAGTTTGTCCTCAGTCAGCCGCTCATAGTAATCGTCATTGATCTGCATCATCGGGCCGGTGCCGCACGCCGCAAGGCATTCGACCGTCGAGAGTGTGAAGGCGCCGTCCGGTGTCGTTTCGCCCGGTCCGATTCCGAGCTTGGTTTTGATCCAGCCAATCAGGGTATCCGACCCGACAAGCGCGCACATCAGGGACTTACACACCTGAATATGGAACTTGCCGACCTGTTTCAAATTGAGCATCGTATAGAAGGTCGCGGTTTCATAGACCTGTGGGGGCGTCAGTTTCAAAATTCCCGCGATCTCGATCATCGACGTCTCATTGATGTAGCCCGTCTCGCGCTGCGCCAAATACAACAGCGGGATCAAGGCCGACCGCTTGACGGGATAGCGGCTCAAGATGTCGTCGATCTCTTGTTTGTACTTCTCTTTCAGCATGTCACCGATCGCATTCGCCCATGACGATGTCGTATGTCCCGAAAATGGTGATGATGTCGGAAATCAGATAGCCGCGCGCCATATGATCGAACGCGCCCATGTGGACGAAAGACGGAGCCCGGATCTTCAGGCGATAGGGACGGGCGCTGCCGTCGCTCACGATGAAAAATCCCAGCTCGCCTTTCGGCGCCTCGGTCGCACAGTACGTTTCTGCTTTTGGCGGCTTGAACCCCTGCGTAAAAATAATGAAATGATGAATCAAGCTTTCCATGTCGCGCATGACGAGCGGCTTGGGCGGTGGAATATATTGCGGTGCGTCCGCCATGATCGGCCCTTGCGGCAGCTGATCCAGGCATTGCTTGATGATGCGAGCGCTCTGGCGCATTTCTTCCATCCGGACCCAGTACCGGTCATAGGTATCGCCGTTCTTCCCGAGCGGCACCTCCCAGTCCACCTTGTCGTAGACGCCGTAGGGCTCCTCTTTGCGGACGTCGTAGGCGACGCCGGAACCACGCAGCACCGGTCCAGAGCATCCGAAATTGATCGCATCTTCGGCCGAGATCACCGCCACGTTCTTTGTACGGCCCAACCAGATGCGGTTGGAGGCAATGAGTGAGTCGTACTCCTTCACTTTGTCGGGGAACGTATCGAGGAACGTCTTCAACCGCAAGACCAAATCGGGCGTGAGATCGCTGTCCACCCCTCCGATGCGATAATAGTTCAACGTCAGCCGGGCGCCGCAGAGATTTTCGAACATGTCGAGCAACGTCTCGCGTTCCCGGAATGTCCAGAAGAAGACCGTCATCGCGCCGATATCGAGCGCCTGGGTCCCCAGCCAAAAGAGGTGGCCGACGATCCGCTGCATCTCGGCGACAATGGTCCGGACATATTCCGCGCGTTCCGGAATCGAAAGGCCGAGCAATTTTTCGACCGCGCGCACGTAGGCATAATTGTTCGCCATCGCGCACACGTAATCGAGCCGGTCTGTGTGCGGGATCACCTGCATATAGGCCAGGCCTTCGCAGAGCTTCTCGACCCCGCGGTGCAGGTATCCCAAATCCGGTGTGGCCTTCACGATCCGCTCGCCATCCAATTCGAGCACGACGCGCAGCACCCCATGGGTGCTCGGGTGTTGAGGACCCATGTTAAGCAGCAGCTCTTCTCGGCGCCGGGAGCTCGAGGGCGCTTCGGCCCTGAATGCTTCCTTCTGAGACTCGGGAATCTCCCCTTCGGCCAGCTCGACCGGCGCCTCATCCAGCCGCGGGATGAAGTCGAACTGGCTGCGCCAGCCCCGGCCTTCGGCGGGAAAGTCCTTTCTCAGCGGATAGCCTTCCGCATAGTCTTCGGGCAACAGGATGCGACGCAAATCCGGATGACCGGAGAAGCGGATGCCCATCATGTCGTAGACTTCGCGCTCCAGAAATTCCGCGCCCTTCCAGACCGGGGTCACGGACTCAATCGTCGGATCGTCCTCGGACAGACGGGCCTTGAGGCGGAGGCGGCGGTGGTGCGACAGCGAATGCAAGTGATAGACGACTTCAAACCGCTGCCGATCTTCCGGGTAGTCGACCGAGCAGATATCAGTTAAATGGTCAAACGAGGCCTCGGGCGCATCGTGGAGAAAGCGCGCAAGCTCGAGCAGCCGCTCGGCGGCCACTTGAACGGTCACCTCCGAGCGCGCCGTATCCGCCTCGACGGACAGGACCGCTTGGGGGAATCTCGTCATCAATGTTTCGACCAGCGGTTCCATGACTACTTCACGAACACCTTTTCCCGTTGGATTTTTTCCTGCAGCTTCAGCAATCCGTCCATCAGCGCTTCGGGTCGCGGCGGACAGCCCGGGACGTAGACGTCGACCGGCACAATCTGATCGACGCCCTGCACGACGGCATAGCTGTTGTAGTGGTTGCCGGAGGTGGCGCACGATCCCATTGAGATGACATAGCGCGGCTCAGGCATCTGATCGTAGATGCGCCGGATGACCGGCGCCATTTTGCGTGACACGGTGCCCGCCACGATCATGAGATCCGATTGCCGGGGCGAGGCACGAAACACCCCCGCGCCGAACCGGTCGATGTCATAACGCGACGACACGCTGGCGATCATCTCGATCGCGCAGCAGGCGAGACCGAAGGTCATGGGCCACAGGGCGGATTTCCTCGACCAATTCACCAACGCATCCAGGTTGGTTGTCAGGATATTCGCCTCAAATTGTCGTTCTAAGAAACTCATGTTCCGCTATCCTCTTTTCTCTCTGCTGCAAGTGAGTTAGCGGGTGGCACCGACATGAAGGCCCGACCGCCTGGAGTGGGGCCCCACACCGGGCGGGGTGCGAACCGGCGCGGGCTTTCGTGTCGGTGACAGGACCAGCACTTTGACCAATCTCACCCGCCCTGCCCTGCGCACGCCGAGACGTGCGCTTTACCCAAGCGCTCAATCCCATTCTAACGCCCCCTTCTTCCACGCGTACCAGAGTCCCACCAGAAGAATCGCGATGAACACCAGCATCTCGACGAGACCCAAAAGACCGAGTGATTGAAAGCGCACGGCCCAGGGAATGATGAAGATCACTTCGATGTCGAAGATGACGAAGAGCATGGCGATGATGTAATAGCGCATCGGAAACTGGATCCGCGCATCCGAAAACAACGGGCTTCCGCTCTCGTAGGGATTGAGTTTGGCGCGGTAGGGGCGATGTGGGCGGACCAGACGCCCGGCCAGCAGCTGAATCGCGGCGAACGCAATCGAAATGCCGATGAACAAGAGGATCGGCAGATAATTCAGGGGTACTGCTTCGTCCGCCATGAGGCTTCCCAATCCCTACGCCGCTGCGTGCCGGCTTAATGCTGATCCAAAAAACGGTTTGAAGGTCAATCCATCCAGCGCCGGGGACTCGAGCCCCTTGTGCTGGACGAGAATTTTGAAGGTCCGTCCCATGCCTTCCGGTTTGAGCAAATGAAGCGCGGCTCGAAACTCCGGAGATTCAGGTGTGAGCCGCGCGATCATCTCCTCGACGCCCAGCCCCATCAGAAAGCTCATCTGGTTGGTAAAGCCGGTGACGGACAGTCCGGCCTCCTCGCCGACCGTGGCCAAGGTAGTAAAATCGACATGTGCGGTCATATCTTGGAACCCCACCCGAACATAGGGATCTTCAGAGGCCATCTGGGAGGAATAGCAGAGGAGTGTGCCCTTGGATCGTTCGGAGCCGTATAAATCGTCGGCCGAATGGCCATAATCGATCGTGACCACGATGCCGCGGTTCATGCTGGACGCGACATGACGCATCCAGGCAGGTGCCAGGAGATTGACTTCCGTTCGATATCCCTCGGGAAGATCGATGTGAAGGCGTTGGAAGTACTGCTCGATCTCGGGGGTGGACGGCTCCCGCAGGCATTCCACAAATCGGCCGTCTCGGACCTCCACGAATATTTCCTTGAGCGCATGGCCGACCTTTTGGACACGACGGACGGGAAACGCATCGGGCAATTCGTTGCTGAGTAACAGGCCGGTGATACTGTCGGATGCAAGACTCTGCACGTCTTCCAGCCAGCTCACCGGTCCCCCTGCACCTACCCAGGGACTCAAGTGTTGCTGCTGCGCGGCGCGCATGGCCGGGCTGCATTCGACCAGTACGTAGCGAAGACGTTGTGACAAGGATGTGGACACGAACTGGCACTGCATCAGCAGCTGCTTGGCAAGGAGCCCCTTGCCCGGGCCCATCTCAACGATCGTGAACGGGTCGGGGTAGCCTAACAGGGCATCGACCTGTGCGGCTTGTCTGGCCAGGGCCTGACCGAGGAACGGATGGACGTCCGAACTGGTGTAAAAATCGCCGTTCCAGCCGATCCGTTCGGTACCCGAATCCACCGGACGCATGTAATAGCCGAATTGCGGATGGTAGAGCGCCAGCTCCATGAACCGGACAAATGGAATCGCCCCATCTCGGCCGATTTCCGAAGCAATGGCAGCAACCAGTTGGGGATGGCCGGTCGTCACGAGGTCTCCCTATTGACGATCAGTGCAAAAAATAGTGACACCCATAGCAGATGGGCCGACTGCACCCATCTACGACGAGCGTAAAAGTGGCGTAGAGTAGCCTTTGCAACTGCGCTAAGTCAAGGTGAAACAAGGCGGAATCGCTGTGCTTGATCCGCTCTCGCCCATCAACTCGACCATTCCTTGTCTCAGGTACAGCTTGACGCCGAAACTCGTTCCGTCCGACACATCGCGGGACGGAACTTCAAACATCGGCGTCACTCGTTTATGACGAGTCGCTGTGCTTCGACGGAATGGTGCCCGGGTTGCTGGGCAGGTCGCGGATAATGCACAGCGATCCCGCCTCTAGAAGGTAGGAAGGTTAAAACGGGAACCGGTCGCGATTCGCCAATGAGGAACAGCGACCCTAACTATGCCCCGTGACACTTCTTGTATTTCTTGCCGGAGCCGCAGGGGCAGGGGTCGTTGCGGCCGACCTTGTCGTCGCCGCGATGGACTGGCTGTGTGGATACGGGTTCTTCACCGCGATTCAACGTGAGTTTCGGTTGCGGTCGTGCGACGACGGGGGGCGGGGGAGCGGGACGCTCACCTTCGCGGACAGCCTGGACCAGGAAAAGTCGTTCGATGGTGTCCGACTTAATGCGTTCCATCATGCCCGCGAAGAGATCGTAGCCTTCGCGCTTGTACTCGATCAGAGGATCCTTTTGGCCATACCCGCGCAAGCCAATGCCATCGCGCAAATGGTCCATCCCCAGCAGGTGGTCTTTCCAATGGTGGTCGATCACCTGCAGCATGAAGTTTTTTTCCAGGAACCGCATAAGCTCAGGTCCCAGTTCCTTTTCCTTCCGTTCGTACGCCTCGCCCACCTGGGCCTTCAGATCCTCAAGCAACGCGTCCCGTCCGACGTCACGAAGGGATTCACCCTTGTCGTGTTTACCTTGCGTGATGTCGAGCCCGAACTGGCCCTGCATCATCTCGGTGAGACCGTTCATGTCCCATTCTTCGGGATACTGTTCGGCAGGGCAGTACACGTTGAGCGCGGACTCAATCATCGATTCCATCATCTGACGCAGGTCGCCGGTGAGATTTTCGCCGCTCAGGACGGCCCGGCGGTGCTGGTAGATGACCTCGCGCTGCTTGTTCATGACGTCATCGTACTCGAGCAATTGTTTGCGAATCTCGAAATTGTGAGCTTCGACTTTCTTTTGAGCGTTCGCGATCGCCCGCGTCACCATTCCATGTTCGATCGGAATGCCTTCCTCCATGCCGAGTTTGAGCATAAGCTGCGACACGCGTTCCGACGCAAAGATGCGCATGAGGTCGTCTTCAAGGGACAGATAGAACCGGGACGAGCCGGGATCGCCCTGACGGCCGGCGCGTCCTCGTAACTGATTGTCGATACGGCGACTCTCATGGCGTTCCGTGCCGAGGATGTGCAATCCGCCGAGCGCGAGCACTTCCTGTTTGTTTTTCTCGCAGTCCGCGCGGATCTCTTCAAAGACAGAGAGCTTCCGTTCATCCGGCAGATTCTCCTCGCGGTAGAGGACCTGCTTGAACATGAAGTCGGCATTGCCGCCCAGCAGGATGTCTGTGCCGCGTCCCGCCATGTTGGTCGCGATGGTCACGGCACCCCTCCGGCCGGCTTGCGCCACGATCTCAGCTTCGCGTTCGTGCTGCTTGGCATTGAGCACGTTGTGCTTGATCCCGTTGCGGTTCAGCATTCCGGCGATTTTTTCCGATTTCTCGATGGATATCGTGCCGACCAGGACCGGCTGGCCGCGTTCGTGGCATTCCTTGATCTCTTCGACGATCGCGGCGAACTTCTCCTTCTCCGTGCGGTACACCACGTCGGCATAGTCCAGTCGGATCATTTTCCTGTTGGTGGGAACGACGTTGACGTCGAGGTTGTAGATCTTGGCGAACTCCGCGGCCTCGGTATCGGCCGTCCCGGTCATGCCGCCCAGTTTCTTGTACATGCGGAAATAGTTCTGGAAAGTCACTGAAGCCAGCGTCTGATTTTCGTTGGCGATCTTGACGCCCTCTTTGGCTTCCACCGCCTGGTGCAACCCGTCGCTCCAGCGGCGGCCGGGCATCAAGCGTCCGGTGAATTCATCCACGATGATCACTTCACCGTCCTTCACCACATAGTCCACGTCGCGCTTGTAGAGTGCATAGGCTTGCAGCGCCTTCACGACGTGATGCACGAGGTCCATGTTGTCGGGGTCGTACAGGTTGTCGACACCCAGCAGCTTTTCCACGCGCACATTGCCATCTTCCGTCAGGGCGGCGGTCTTGGTCTTTTCTTCGATCGTATAATCGTGCTCCGGCTTGAGCTGCGGGATGATGGCATTAATGCGGTAGTACAGATCCGTCGTCTGGTCCGTCGGGCCGGAGATGATCAGCGGCGTCCGGGCTTCGTCGATCAGAATGCTGTCGACTTCGTCCACAATGGCAAAATTCAATTCACGCTGGACGCATTGATCCAAGGCTGTCACGACGAGATTGTCCCGGAGATAGTCGAACCCGTATTCGTTGTTCGTCCCGTATGTAATGTCGGCCCGGTACGCCTCGGGTCTGGTGCAAGGGCGGAGGTGCTGCAGGCGCTTGTCCGCGGCATCGTAGGTCGGATCAAATATGAATGAGGCGTCGTGCTGGATGACACCGGTCGAAAGGCCGAGCGCATGGTACAGCTGCCCCATCCATTGGGCGTCGCGCTTCGCCAGATAGTCGTTGACCGTCACGAGATGCGCCCCTTTGCCTTCAAGCGCGTTCAGATAAATCGGCAGCGTGGCGACCAACGTCTTGCCTTCGCCCGTCTTCATTTCGGAAATTCGGCCCTTGTGCAGGATCATGCCGCCGATGAGCTGCACGTCGAAGTGCCGCATCGTAAGCTTTCGACGGGACATCTCCCGGCAGACGGCGAAGGCCTCCGGGAGAATATCCTCGAGGGTTTCACCGGCGGCCAGGCGTTTTTTGAAGGCTTGCGTCTTGTCCGCTAGTGCATGGTCGGACAGCGGAGTCAGCTCCGGTTCCAGGGTATTGATCCGGTGGACGATCGGCATCAAGGCCTTGATTTCACGGTCGTTCTTGCTGCCGAAGATGAGGTTCAGGATTTGTGTCAACATGGGGTGTTCGGTCGTTTTTATGGGGAGGATGCCGGAGTGGCGGCAATCCAATCCACGCAGTATACCGGAAACATTTTCTGAATCCTATCGGGAAGACAAGGGGTTCTGAACCTTCATGCTTGACGCTTTTACGTCCGGTTGGGTACCATCGTCCCGACGAGTCTTTTGCTAGCGTACGCTATGACACCTCGGTTGATAAAGCAGTCTCTTGCTCTGCTCCTGGTTCTCTGCCTGCTTGCGGTGGGAGGCCTCGCTTCGGCGCAATCCATCTCGCACGAATCCCATCACGCGCATCACCAGAAGGCCACGCACGGCACCGTCCTTTGCACATGGATGTGCGCTGCGGGGCAGGTGTTGGATACCGTGACCCCTCCCGCGCTGGTGGAGCGCACGCCGGTTTCTCTTGTCGAGTCGTGCCCGCTCCCTGGATATTCGTCCACATTCTCTTCTCCGCTCGTCTCTCGCGGTCCCCCGCACGAACCTGCCGAATAATTCCTGACCGTACAAGTAATCGGTCCAGGTTTGCCAGACGGGCGACGCCGTCTGCGCAGTTCCTCTGAGATGTTTTCATATGCCGTGCGCACATCATAATCGATTCCTCGTTCCCGCCTGGGGTGTCTCATTGACGCTTCACGGCCTTGCCGTGGCATTCGCGATGCTGTTCGCTGCGCAGGTCCGTCCAATCGTCCAGGACGAACCCTTCAAGTGGGACGTAGCTCTGGTCGACACGGTGAAGACGGAGTCCGCATCGGAACCAGTGCAGGCACCGGCGCCGGTGCCTCAGGAAAAGGTCGTCCCTACAGTGGAGGCACCCCGGGTTGTCGCCCGTCGGCCGGTTGAACCGCCGCCCGACACAGTGATGCATCGGGTCGCGCCACAGCAAACCGCTCAGATGGTGCATCCCGAGAGTCAACCGCCGAAGCCGGTTGAACAGAGGGAGGAGCCCCCTCCGCCGCCGCTGAAGACCGAACCGGTCACACAGCCGGTCAAGCCTGTCCAAGAAAAGCCAGCGGAGGCCGTTGAGCAGCAGGTCGTCGAGACACCCAAGCTGAAGCCCGAACCGGTGACGCCGGTAAGAGAACCCGAGCCGGTACAATCGGTTGAGCCGGTGATCGCGCAGCAGCAACCGGTCGCGGCACCTCCATCCGAACCGACCATCAGCCGAACGGTAGAGACGCCGGCTACGCCGTCTGAGCCACCGGCCACTTCAGCCCATTCGAGTCCCAATCCGCAGGAAGCAACGGTGCAGGTCGCAAAAGCTTCGCCCACTGGCCCGGAGACGAAGATCGATCATCGGTGGCTGGCGGAATCGCTCTGGCGTCGAGTCGCTGAGTTGAAACGTTATCCAAGTTCAGCCCGTTTGCACGGCCAGGAAGGGAAAGTCGTTTTGAAAGCGGTCATTCGATCGGATGGGCATCTCGCCGAAGTCACTGTCCAGAAGAGTTCGGGCCATCAGATCCTCGATGCAGCCGCGATTGAAGCCGTGAAACTCGCGTGCCCGCTCCATATGAAACATGCCATCGGCAAACAGGAGATCGTGGTCAGTCTTCCCATTGTGTACAGCCTGGCGAACTAAGGACGGAGAAAAGGCATGAGCTGCTCAACAGTCCAAAAATATCGCCCGGCCCGCGTTATCGGGCTATGCGCGATGGCGTTTGTCTGCGTCGGTTCCTGGCCAATGGCGCTCATGTCGGCAGAGACGCCTGATTCTTTGCAGACGCTCGGTCCCAAACATATGACGGTCCATAATGCAAAGACCGTCGTCGGCCCATCCGTCCAGATCGACGATCAAGGCAGGGTCGCCGCCGCGTGGGTGGAGGAAGACAAAGACGCCCGCACCATCCTGTTCGCACGAGCCGAAACACCCGGCGGTCCGCTGGGCACTCCTGTCGCCGTCAATCAGCCGTCCGAGAATCCGTATTACCGACAGGAAGCTCCCTCTCTCGTCGTTCGCGGGCAAGACGTCTTCGTGACGTGGTCGAAGACGCATCCCAAAATGACTCCAGACAAGCCGTTCTCAGGGGAATTGCGATTGAGCCGGTCCACCGACGGCGGACGCTCGTTCAGCCCGTCGACGTTGGTGAACGACGATGAACAGGTGATTCAGCACACGTTCGATGCAATGCAGGTCGCTCCCGATGGCGTATTGCATTTCGCATGGATTGATGGACGTGAAGGCAAGAAGGAGCCCGGCACCTTCGTCGCACGATCGACGGACGGGGGCCGCACGATCACAAAAAATTTCAAGGTCGACGACAACACATGCGTCTGTTGCCGGACATCGGTTGCCGCGGCCGGCGACGGGCTCGTCTATGTGGCTTGGCGAAAAATCTTCGACGGCAATATCCGTGAGACGGTCGTCGCACGATCGACAGATGGTGGGCAGACATTCTCGCCTCCGGTCGTCGTCGGTCATGATCGATGGGTCTACCAGGCCTGTCCGCACCGCCCCGCCTCATTGGGAGTCGACCAGTCCGGACGTCTCTATGTGGTTTGGTACACGGAAGGCGCCGACGAGACGCCTGCCATCTATCTGGCGTATTCAGACGACCATGGACAGACCTTTTCCGAAAAGAAACAGTTGAACCGCTCGAAGGGCACGTTTCCCGACCATCCGCAAATGGCCGTCGATCCTCAGGGACGTGTGATGGTGATCTGGGAAGAGCAATCACCCGTGCGTCGAGAGATTGTGATGAGCCATTCCCTCGACAGGGGCCAATCGTTCAGCATGCCGAGAAAGTTGAACGAGAAGCACGGTCAGACTCCGACGGTTGCGGTCAATGATCAGGGCACGGTCGTTATGGGATGGAAGGAACATGCGATGCCTGCGCATCGTCTCCTGATCCAAACGATGCAGTTGCCCGGCACGTCGGTGGCAAAAGGCGAGATCACCGTCAATGGGCCATAGCATGCGACAACTTAGCTGCGCCGCCGTCCTCGCGAGCGCACTCGCGCTGCTCACCTTCGGCGAACCGCCGCTCTATGGAGCCAATCCGCCGGGGGGAGATCCCTTCTCGGCGCTCGGGATCACCCGGATGACGGCAAGCTCGCCGGAGGCTGCGTTCGAGCTCAAGGCGCTCGACGGCGCCACTCTTGGCTCACGCGAGCTGGCGGGCAAGGTCCTACTCCTCAATTTTTGGGCGACGTGGTGCGGCCCCTGCAAAGAAGAGATGCCTTCGCTTGCACGACTCCAATCGCAATTCGACCCAGCGCAGGTCCGCGTGGTGACCGTCACGACGGATCTGTATCCGCAAGGCATTAAGCAGTTTCTCGACCATCTCGGCGTCAATCTTCCCGTGCTGTTCGATGAGGACCAGGAACTCTCGCGCCGCTTCATGGTTCGCGGGCTGCCGACGACCGTGTTGATCGGACAGGATGGTCATGCCATCGGCCGGGCGGTCGGACCGCGAGCCTGGGACAGCCGGGAATCGATTGCCCTCGTCCGCCAAGTCCTCGATCGCCAACCATGAAGCGCCGGCTCGTTCCGCTCGCGATTGCGATGGCCGTTTTGTACGC
Source organism: Nitrospira sp. (assembly GCA_036376045.1). GTDB lineage: Bacteria > Nitrospirota > Nitrospiria > Nitrospirales > Nitrospiraceae > Nitrospira_C. The sequence goes on along the minus strand of DASVBB010000073.1, from coordinate 7 downwards.
CGCGCTG
>DASVBB010000068.1:0-7408 GCA_036376045.1 Nitrospira sp. | reverse complement strand
GCCCGTCTCAAAATTATGGCGGCATTGAACATCGCGGAGAAGCGTCTGCCGCAGGACGGCCGCTTCGCCATACGAACTGCGGGAAAGGACGTGGATCTCCGTGTCTCGGTGTTGCCGACCTCGCACGGCGAACGCGTGGTCCTGCGCTTGCTGGAAAAAGAAAACCGGCTCCTGAACCTCACGGAAATGGGCTTTTCAGCCGAGCGACTCCACACGATCCAACAGCTGATTCGCCTGACCCACGGGATTCTGCTCGTGACGGGACCGACTGGAAGCGGAAAAACCACGACGCTGTATGCCGCGTTGAGTGAAATCAATGCTCCTGACAAGAACATCATCACCGTCGAAGATCCCGTTGAATATCAGCTGCTCGGTATCGGCCAGATGCAGGTCAATCCGAAGATCAATCTGACCTTTGCCGCGGGATTGCGTTCGATTCTGCGTCAGGATCCGGACGTCATCATGATCGGGGAAATCCGCGACCGTGAAACGGCCGAAATTGCCATTCACGCGTCTCTCACCGGCCACTTGGTGTTCTCGACATTGCACACCAACGATGCGGCCAGCGCGGCCACGCGGTTGATCGACATGGGCATCGAGCCCTTCCTTGTCGCGTCCTCAGTGGTCGCGGTGCTGGCACAGCGGCTGATCCGGAAGGTGTGCCCCGATTGTAAACAGGGCTATCAGCCGGATGACGAAGAACTCATCCGTCTTGGCGTCGTGCCTGGAAAAACCAAACCGACGTTTTACCGGGGCACCGGATGCCCGGCCTGTACACAGACCGGGTATCGCGGCCGCACGGGCATCCATGAGCTGCTCGTGCTGGACGACGAGATTCGCCGGTTGATCGGCAACAAAGCGGATGCCGCGGCCATCCGTCAGGCGGCGGTTTCGCACGGCATGGTCCTGTTGAAGGAGGAAGCCGCGGAAAAAATCTTCGCCGGGATCACGACCACCGAAGAAGTCATGCGCATGACGCAGCAAGAGGTCGAGGTCTAAACCACATGCCGGTGTACCAATATAGAGGCTATAAAGCTGACGGCGCCGCCGCGACCGGCATCGTCGACGCCGAAAGCCCGAAAGTCGCTCGCCTCAAATTGCGGAAAGACGGCGTCTTCCCCACCGAGATGGCGGAACAGGAAGGCGCGACCCGTAGCATGGGCATCCGGACCGAGCCCGTGTCCGGAGCGAGTTTCGGCCGTTCCCAGACATTGACGGTTACCGATGTGGCCTTGATGACAAGGCAGTTGGCCACTCTGCTGGTCGCGGGTCTGCCGCTCGTCGACGCTTTGGGCGTGCTCATGGATCAGATGGAGAAGAAAGCGATCAAGGGACTCCTGGCAGATGTGCGGGAAGCCATCCGCGGAGGCGCTTCGTACAGCGCCGTGCTGGAACGCTACCCCAGGGATTTTTCTCCGATTTATGTTCATATGGTGCGCGCCGGTGAAGCCAGCGGTGCGCTCGATCAGATTCTGTTCCGGCTGGCGGAGTTCCTGGAAAAACAACTGGCGCTCAAGCACAAGGTGACGAACGCCATCCTCTATCCGGCGATCATGCTCATCGTCGGTACGCTGGTGTTGTTTTTTCTCGTCACGTTCGTTGTGCCGAAGATCACCGCGGTGTTTGCCCATTCGAAGCAGGCCTTGCCCTGGCCGACCGTGGTGTTGATGGAGGTGAGTCGGTTTTGCTCGGACTATTGGATGGTGCTTTTAGGCATAATTCTTGTGGGTCTGTGGGGGATCCGCCGCGTCAAGAAAACGGAAGCCGGCCAGATGATGGCCGATCGGATGCTGCTCAAACTTCCGCTGATCGGCCAGGTCGCACGCATGGTGTCGATTTCCCGTCTTTCCAGCACGCTGGCAACCATGTTGTCGAGCGGTGTCCAGTTGCTGGAAGCCTTGGATGTGTCGAGACGCGTCATGAACAACCGGGTGCTTGAACAGGCCGTCGAAGACGCCCGACAGAACATCCGCGAAGGCGAAACGATTGCGGAACCGTTGAAGCGCAGCGGCCAGTTCCCTCCCCTGGTCACCCACATGATCAGCGTGGGCGAGAAAAGCGGCGAGATGGAGGAAATGCTGCGGCGAATCGGACAAATCTATGATGGTGAAGTGGATCGGGTCATCACCCGATTTACCTCTCTGTTGGAGCCGGTGATGATTGTTGTCATGGGGGTCATCGTGTTGTTCATCGTTGTAGCGATTCTGCTGCCCATTTTCGAAATGGGCCAGATGGTGCGGTAAACGTTTAGATCAAGGAGGCCTCTGGTGCGCGCAGAGACACACACGGAGCGGGTTTGCCGCGTGATCTGTCGGACGGAGCGCGGCTTTACGTTCATCGAGATCATGGTCGTGGTGGCGATTCTTGCCATCCTGGCCGCCCTCGTCGTCCCCCGCATCATGGGGCGGACGGACGATGCCAAGCGCACGGCGACCAAAGTGCAGATCCGGAATATCGAAGGCGCTCTTCAACTTTATAAGCTGGACAACGGCGTGTACCCCACCACCGAGCAGGGTCTCAAGGCCTTGGTCGAAAAGCCTTCGGTGGGCGTCGTGCCGAAAAAATGGAAACTGGGAGGATATCTTCCTAACATTCCCGAAGATCCATGGGGGAATCCCTACAAGTATTTGAGTCCGGCTCCCGTGCAGCAAGGCCAATACGGGCAGGTCAAAGGCGATTACGAAATTACCTCCTTTGGCACAGATGGTGAAGCGGGCGGGGAAGGTGTGAATGCCGATATTACGAATTGGAATATGGAGAAGGACTAGCGACTGATGACCGTCGGAACCCTCCTGCAGACGCAACTGCGGCCGGTCGGCGGCCACGCCCAACACTCCCCTGTCTGGCGATCCTCGGGCGGTTTTACCATGCTCGAGATCGTACTGGTCCTGTTCCTCCTAGTTGGCATGCTCAGCCTGGTTGTCCCGCGGATCTCGCTCGGTGAAAATCTCGGATCGGTGGGACGCAGGTGGGTCGGCGCCATGAAGTCGTTCCAGGAGATGGCGATGCTCGGTCAGAAAACGGTGCGGCTCTATGTCGATATCGACCGGAGCATGTACTGGCCGATGGTCATCGAAGGGAATGAGGAGAAAATTCCGCTCGAGCCGACCTGGGCCGTGCCCATCGTCCTGCCCGAGACGGTTCGATTTACCGATATTCAGATCGGGGCGACGATGAAACAAGCCGGCCGTGTGGACATCTTCTTCTACCCGAACGGTCGGATCGATCCAGCAATCGTGCATTTAACCGACGGCAACAACAACATCATGGGCATCTTCGTAGAACCCGTGACGACGATGATCCGCATCACCGACCATCGTATCGATCCGCCGAAGCCGTTCACCATTCTCGAGCGGATCCGGCCGTTGCTGCAGCCGGTCACGCCCGCGATTCGGCCGGGGTTGCCGGCTGGTGTTCAAAAGTAAGCAACAGGTCATGTGATGGTGAGGCGTACCGTCGTGCAGAACAGGCGAAAGATCAGGCATCCGGCAGGACAGGACGCAGGCGGATTTTCGCTGTTCGAGGTATTGATCGCCATGGCCATTCTCGCGCTGGCCATGCCGATTCTGCTCGGGTTGCGCAACTGGGACCTCAACCTTTACTCCCGGGCGGCCGATATCACCGCTGCCACGATGTTGGCACAGGAAAAATTGATCGAAGCGGAGCTGAGTCCGGTCTACCCGATTGGAGAAACGACCGGAGACTTTCGCAATCCTCCGCCAGGTTATCAAGTGGCCTTCGACGTCCAAGACCGGGCCGACCGGTATCGATGGAAGCGCATCATTACGACCACTCCGCTGCCGGCCGTTCGCGAAGTCAAAATCCAGATTCTCTGGCAGCAAGGGGCGAGCGATGAAGTCTTCGAGGCCAGCACATATGTGTTTGCGCCCACGACTGGATTCTGAAGACGCATTCACGCTCGTGGAGGTCTTGCTGGCCACGGCGCTCGTGGCGGTCATTGCCGCCATGGTGTTCGGGTCGTTGCACCTGAGCACCGTGGCCATTGATGGCGCCAGACGCGCTGCCGCCCGTGAACAACTGCTGCGCAGCACGTTGCGGATCATGTCCGAGGAACTGTCCACGGCGGTGGCGACTCCCTTCGTGCCGATGACGGGGATCAATGCGACTCAGCAGGGGCAGCCGGCTGACACCCTTGCCTTCAATACCTTGGGGCAATTCCGTGGCGGAATTTCTACGCAGGATTCGGAGATGGTCCGGATCGTCTATACGAGAGAAGGGGACCGGTTGTTGCGGTTCATCAGACGAAATATTTACGGCGTGACGGATGACAGCGTGGATCAGTTCGAGCTGGCGAAATTCGTCAAAGGTTTCAATCTCCGCTATTTCGATACGCAGGCTAATACCTGGATGGATGAATGGGATGGCCGGGCGAGGACGTCTCCTCCGAGTGCCATCCTGATTGAACTGACCTTGACCCAGGAGGGCGAGGAGGAGGCGCGCACGTTCCGCCAGTGGGTGGCGATCGGAGTGAAATCATGATCAGCCGTCTTCCGTGGCCGACGACGTTGACGCTGAAGAAGGAGCCCTTGATCTGGGTCGGAGGAGGATTGGCGAGTCTGCTGTTCTTTTTATTCCTCACCTTCCCATTCGGAACCCTGCAAGCGAGGGTGTTGTCCGAACTGATCCGAGCGACGGGGTGGGAGATTCGCGCGGCCGAGTGGTCTCCGGGGCTCCCCCTTGCGGTGGAATGGCGCGATCTGACATGGACCAAACCGGGAGGAGCCAGCATTCCCGTTCAGTTGATGAGACTCAATGTCGGACTGCTCGGATTGTTGATGGGCCAGCAGACGGTGGATGCGCTTGTACAATTTCCCGGCGCCGCTCAACCGGGGACTGCCAGAGCCACCGGCACGGTGAGCGCCTCTTCCTGGTCATTTGTCGGTCCGGTATCGTTGAAGGCGCACGCGCAGCAACTGGACCTCGGAGCCGTCATCAAGCCTTACGTGTCGAGGGGGTTATTGCAGGCCGATGTGGTGCAGCGGTGGGAGAACCGGGGCAAGGACGGGATTGCGTTCAAGGGGGACGGGTCATGGAAGGCGGAGGTCAAGGACCTGGTGCTGGAGCGCATTCCGGTCGGGCCGGCCGCCATCCCTTCCCTGAATTTTTCCCGCGTCACGGCGGCGATGAGCTGTCACGACACGATCTGCAATATCACGGATTTCAAGGCCGATGGACCGGACGGGACGATTACCGCCCAGGGCCGCCTGGTGTTGCAGGATTCGGTACAATCGAGCACGCTGGAGTTGACGGTCACGGTGCTGGCGGGTGCGGGATGGGCACAAAAGGCGGGCAATCTGCCGATCCCGCCCCTCCCACCCGGAACGCCGTTAACCATCAAACTTGGCGGATCTGTCGCAAATCCCAAGCTAACCCTGTAAGATACGAACGGCGATTAATGCCTAAAGGAGCAGTGTTCGCGCGATGATAGCCGAGTGTGTCGGTCTGGATCTCGGTCAGACAGCCATCAAGGCGGTGCGATTCCGTCGTCGGCTGTCCGGCCGCGAATCCGTTGAATATTTTCATTTGCCGTTACCGTATGGCAAGCCGGGACAGGCTGAACCGGCTCATCTGGCCGGCCAACTCCGCAATTTCCTCTGGCAGAACGGACTTTATGGGAGCGGCGACATCGTCACGGCTCTCCCCTGCCAGGATCTCTTCATTCGCACGTTGTCCTTTCCATTCCGCGATTCGGCCAAACTCGAACAGGTGGTGCCCTTCGAAGTCGAGAATCTGATTCCGATGGCGCTCGATGACGTCGCCATGGGCAGTGTCGTGCTGCCGCCCAAAGGACCGGCGGGAACCGTCCAAAAGCCCAAAGGTGCCGACGTGCTGATCACGGCCGCGCCCAAGGATAAGGTGGCCGAGCATCTGAAATTTCTCGCTTCCGCGGATTTGAAGCCGGCTGTGGTCGGCGTCGACGGTATGGCGCTGTACTCCGTCACGAAGTTCCTTCAGGAAGAAGGTGCCAGCGTTCCGGCTGATTTGGCGATCATCGACGTCGGTGCGACCAAGACCACCCTGTGCCTGATTCACGAAGGACGACCGGTCGTGCTCCGCACGGTGCTGTGGGGCGGGAACCACCTGACTCATGCGCTGGCTGTCCGCTATGCGTGTAGCTTCGCCGACGCGGAACGGCGCAAGCGTGCCATGGCGGTGCAGGAAGTGGACGCCTGGCTCGAGCCCTTGCTCAAAGAATTGCGGGTGTCGCTGCATGCCTATGAAGGGACGGCGCACGGGCGCCTGTCGCATTGTTGGGTGTCGGGTGGCGGTTCCAAGCTCCGCGAATTGGGCGGACACGTCGCGCACGAATTGGGCTTGACGCCAGTCGGACCGAGGCAGGGATTCGGCGCAAACTGCCCGCGGGCGTTTTCCATTGCCTTCGGGTTGGCCATTCACCCGAAAATCGTCAGACCCCGCTGGAAGCCCAAGGCGATTGGCTCCGACGTTGGCCTGGATCTGACGGCAGCGGCTGAGGCCACTTCTGCGCGGACCAGCGAATCGCGGCAAGATCGGCGTCTGGCGCTGTGGGGTGGAGTGATTCTCGCTGTGCTGGCCTTGACGGATCTTTCCGTTCGGGTGTTCGTCAAGCAATCGTCGTTGACCCAGGTGAAGCAAGGACTTCAAGGGCAATTCGTTCAATCCTTCGGCGAAGGCGCAGGGCCTGGAGAGGAACTCGACGTGGCCCGCTATCGCGTCGGCCAGCTCGACAAGCGCCTCACAGTCATTGACCGTACTCGCAACAGCGTCCTGGCCAATCTGGCCGATTTAGCCAAACAACTGCCGCCGGGCATTCCCTTGACGATTCGAGAGTTGACCGTCGAAGGGTTGGCGGTACATTTGGAAGGAGAAACCAATTCGTTTGATTCCGTCGAAAAGATCAAGCAAGCCTTTGCGACGAACCAGCTGTTCCAAGGCATCTCGGTGTCCGATACGCGTGTGGGCGCCGCAGCCAATCAAGTGGTGTTTCGTCTCACCTATACGGTGCAGCGGCCATGATGGCGACGTTTCAAGAACGGTGGCGGCATCTGGCGGTCCGCGAGCGCATGATCGTGGGCGCCGGCGCGGCGGTGGTCATCGCCGCCCTCCTGTTCCTCATCGTGGTTGATCCCCTTTTGGACCGGATCGACAAGCTTGAACGGCAGACGGTCAGAAAATCCAAGGAACGGGTTGAGTTGTCGGCTCTGGCTGCGGAGTACGCGGCCAAACAAGCCCGCGTGACGAAGTTGGAGCAGCGGCTGCCGAATGGTGACGGCCAGTTTTCCCTGCTGGCTTTCATGGAGGAGGCCGCGGCCTCCGTGCAGATTCGAGATCGCATCGTCGGCATGCAGCCGCAGCAAGCGACCACTCAGCACGGGTATCAGGAAACGGCAGTCGATCTTCGACTCGA
>DASVBB010000060.1:0-21493 GCA_036376045.1 Nitrospira sp. | reverse complement strand
AACTTTCCTTTCTATCCGTGTGTGCCGTCGCCTGGCAGTTGACCCGATCCCGCGCTGCTCAGGAAGACGACGCCCCACCACTATCCCGCTTTTCCCGGGCCGGGCAGTGGATCATCGATGCCCTTGCCATGAGTGCGATGGTCACCGTGACGACCATTCCGGTGGTCGCCTTCTACTTCAACCAGGTCTCGTGGTTGGGACTGTGGACAAACCTCGTAGCCGTGCCACTGATGGGAATTCTGCTCGTGCCCATGGGACTGCTCGCCGCCATCGGACAGGCGGGTGCGCCGGGAGAGGGGTTACCGTTTGCGGCCGCCATCCAATGGGCGATGGACGTGTTTGTGTCGGCGCTTCAGAGCGTGTCGTGGATACCCGGCGGTGAGTGGCACCTGGCTGCGCCCTCGCTGCCGTCGCTGCTCGCATTTTATGGATGTCTTGGCGCCATGTGGATCGCATCCCATCAAGACCGGACCAGATGGATCGCCGGGATCACCATGGTGCTGTTGCTCAGTTGGTGGTTGTGGTCGCCGAGACTCTGGATCGATGGCGACCGGTTCCGCATCACGTTTCTGGATGTCTCGCAAGGGGACAGTGCGGTGCTCGAGCTGCCGGACGGGCAGGTCGTTCTCATCGATGGTGGCGGTAGCTATGAACGGTTCGATATGGGCCGTGGCATCGTCGCTCCCTATCTCTGGAACCGGGGGATTCGGACCATTGAATATGTCATCGGCACGCATCCCCAGCTCGACCATGTCGGCGGTCTCGCCTATATCCTCAGGCATTTTGCCGTGCAACATTATTGGGGGACTGGCGATGTACGTGACGAGCCGTTCTATCAACGTCTGCAGGACGCGCTGGCGGGGCGGGAATTGAGCGAGCATGTTGCCCGTCAACACCAAGATGTGGTCACCATCGGCAAGTGCCGGCTCGAAGTTCTGAATCCGCCCGAAGGGACGGAGCAGCAAGGAGGCGGAGGTCGCAGACAAGGTCACCGGTTGAACAATCGATCGATTGTCACGGCGCTTACGTGTGGCCCGCACACAGTACTCTTCACCGCTGACGTTGAGGCGGAGGCATTGATGCGGATGAGCCGGGAGCACGCGACGGCGCCGGTAGATCTGGTGAAGGTTCCGCATCATGGGGCGGCCAGCTCCTTTCAGGTGGATTGGTTGGAGCGGGTCAGTCCGCAATACGCGGTCATCTCGGTCGGACGGCATAATGCCTATGGACATCCTGCCTCCGGTGTGTTGCAGGCCTATACCGATCGGGGGATTTCTATCTATCGAACAGACCGAGATGGCGGTGTGTGGGTCACCGGAACATGTTCGAGGCCAGGCCTGGAGATCCATCGGACAAGCGAGCAACTGCCCCAGCGCATACCGTTTCCCGGCTGCCTGTGGTCCTGCGAGCGGTCGAACTGGGAACGGCTGCTCTCCCGGTGGGGAACCTAGGGTGGAGCAGATCTGCTGTACAATTGAGGGCAAGGGCAGACGAAAATAGGCAAATGGCCGGTCGTGGCAGTTTCATTATCGGCTAAGTCCTCAATTCTATTCAGCGCTTTTCCGTTGCTAGCAAGGCATAGCGTGTGCAATCACAGGTCGCCGGAGCAGCGTCTGCCCGAGGAGTCTGTCATGGCCAAGCTCGTACGAATCGTGATCCAACTACCGATGGATTTGAAAACTCGACTGGATGATCTGAAGCAACAGGGGTATACGACCAGTGGGTTTATCCGGGCCATGTTGGAGCGGGAACTGGCAAAAATCGATCAGCAGATGTCCGATCAAAAACCCCTGACCCTCGTCGCTCCGGTCAAACGAGCCAACAGCCGATAGCCGCCCTGCAGCGACATCGGTGACCCCGCGCGCCTGCCTCTTGCGCCGCCGCCGCAAATCCCGCTACAAGTGTCTCCATGGTTCCGACCGTTCAATGGCATGACGGCGCGGTGCGCCTCATCGATCAAAGCCGTCTTCCCGAAACCGTGGCATTTCTCGATTGCCGGGACGTGGAATCGGTGGCGTCCGCAATTCGCGAATTGAAAGTGCGCGGCGCGCCGGCCATCGGGGTGACTGCGGCCATGGGCGTGGCCTTGGGAGCGCAAACGATAGCGGCGACGGAGTACGAATCGTTTGCGAAGGAGCTGCTCGCGGTTTGCGATCGACTCGCGGCCACGAGACCGACGGCGGTCAACTTGTTCTGGGCGATCGATCGGATGAAACAGAAGCTCGCCGGCCTGCGGACGGAGCCGATTGCAGCCATTAAGGCCGCCCTGTGGAACGAGTCCCAGACCATCCTCGAGGAAGACATCGCCTTGTGCAAGGCGATGGGCCGCCATGGAGCAGCGCTGATCACGAAAGGCCAGACGATTCTCACACACTGTAATGCCGGAGCCCTGGCCACGGCGGGATATGGCACCGCCCTGGGAGTCATCAGGGCGGCGTGGGAGCAGGGCAAAGAGATCCAGGTGATTGCCGACGAAACGCGTCCGGTCTTACAGGGGGCGCGACTGACGGTGTGGGAACTGATGCAGGATAAGATTCCGGTGACGCTGATTACCGACAACATGGCCGGAGCCTTGATGCGTCAGGGCAAGATCCAACTCTGTATCGTCGGCGCCGACCGCATCGCGGCGAATGGTGACGTGGCGAACAAGATCGGCACCTATTCTGTGGCGGTGCTTGCCAAGGCCCACGGCATTCCATTTTATGTTGCCGCTCCGTATTCGACGATTGATCTACGCACGAAATCGGGAGCGGACATTCCGATCGAACAGCGACAAGCCAGGGAGGTGACGACGATCCACGGCAGTCATCCTGTCGCTCCCGACGGCGTGCAGGTCTACAACCCGGCGTTCGACGTGACACCCGCAGAACTGGTGTCGGGGATCATCACCGAGCGCGGCGTGTTTACACCACAAGAACTGGCTCAGCGGTTTGCCTCTTAAGACCCCATCCTCCCTTGAAAGTCTTGAAGCCCATCCCTATAATGCGACGATATTTTTTGCCACAATCTAACCAGGGATTTGAGAGGAAGAGTTCAAGCAATGAGTGAACGAACGCTCGCGATCATCAAGCCTGACGCAGTCAAGAAACTGGCCATCGGAGACATACTCGGCCGGTATGAAAAGGCCGGATTGAAACCGGTGGCGATGAAGCTGCTGCACATGGCGAAGCCTGTGGCGGAGGGATTCTATGCCGTGCACAAGGCGAGACCTTTCTTTGATAGTCTGTGCACGTTTATGTCGTCGGGACCATCGGTCATTCTTGTGCTGCAAGGCGACAACGCCATCAAGAAAAATCGCGACTTGATGGGAGCGACTGATCCTGCCAAAGCGGATAAAGGCAGCATTCGCGCCGCTCACGGGACCAACATCGAGTTCAATGCCGTCCATGGATCGGATTCTCCGGACACGGCGCAATTCGAGATCGGCTTTTTCTTTCCGGGTATGGAAATCTACGACGGTCGATGAGCGGAGGACCTGCAGCATGACTCCAGCGGATCTGCGATATCACGAAGAGCATGAATGGGCACGGGTGAAAGGCACTCAAGCGACAGTGGGCATTAGCCACTTCGCGCAGGATGCCCTGGGCGATATCGTCTTCATCGAATTGCCGAAGGTTGGCGCCGCGGTCAACGCGGGGCAGCAAATCGGCGAAATCGAATCGACGAAGACCACCTCGACGCTCTATACACCCCTGAGCGGCACCATTGTTCAGGTCAATGCGGACCTGAAGGACCATCCGGAGGTCGTCAATAGCGATCCCTACGGGAAGGGCTGGATGGTAGTCATTGAACTCTCCAATGCCGGCGAAGTCGACAAGCTGATGACGGCGGCACAATACGACGCGTTTCTTGCCAACCAGAAGAAGGGGTGAGTCAGCCCTCCGGGCGGGCACCCGGAGCAGAATCCGTGTTTTCCGCTGACAAGCCTGTTATGCCAGCACAACCCCACATTGCCATTCTCGGAGCCGGCCCCGGCGGATACGTCGCGGCCATCCGGGCGGCGCAACTTGGCGCGCGTGTGAGCGTCATCGAGGCGCAAGCTCTTGGAGGTGTGTGTCTGAATTGGGGCTGCATTCCCAGCAAGGCGCTGTTGGCCGTCGTCGAACTTGGTGACAAGGTCAAGAAGGCGTCCTCAATGGGGCTGAAGATCACCGGACCGGTGACCTATGATCTTCCTCAGATGGTGGCAAGAAAAAATCAGGTCGTGAACGGTCTGGTCAAGGGCATCGCGACGCTGTTTAAGGCCTGGAACGTCGAGTACATGGAAGGCCGTGGAGTCTTGAGGGACCGGCAGCATGTGCACGTCCTGTTGAACAACGGCGAGGAGCGCTCCGTGACTGCCGATGCCATCATCGTTGCCACCGGCTCCTCCTGGCCCAATCTTCCTCAGTTCCCCATTGATGGACGGCAGATTCTTACTAGCCAGCAGCTGTTGGACCTTACTGCGATTCCCCGACGGCTGCTGATCATCGGCGGCGGTGTCGAAGGATGTGAATTCGCGTCCTTGTACAGCGGTCTCGGCACAGAGGTGACCATCGTTGAGCTGATGGACCGGGTGCTTCCACTGGAAGACGAAGATGTCTCTTCCACGATGTCTCGAGAGTTGAAAAAACGAAATGTGACGGTGATCACGGGAACGACGGTGGAACGGCTCGACCGTCGGGAGCATGCGGTGTCCGCACAGCTGAAAGACGGCCAGGCGGTAGAGGCCGAGGTGCTGTTGGTCTCCGTAGGCCGCGGCTTGAACAGTCGTGGAATCGGATTGGAAGGCGTGGGCGTGCAGACCGGCCGGGGGGGAGAGATTCTCGTCAATGCGCAGATGCAAACCTCGGTCCCCGGCATCTATGCGATCGGAGACGTGACGGGGAAGGCGATGCTGGCCCATGTCGCCTCTGCGCAAGGCAAGGTCGCCGTCGAACATATTCTGGGCCATCAGACGTCTATGCAGTACGACGTGGTGCCTGCCGGAATCTTCACCCTGCCTGAGATCGGTCGTGTCGGCCTCACCGAGGCGCAAGCACGCGAGCTAGCGGAGGCGAGTGCGGAAGCGCCGAACGGCGGCCTGAAAATCGGCCGGTTTCGATATACGGCCCTGGGGAAGGCTCAAGCCACAGGAGAGACGACGGGATTCTGCAAGGTTATCGCACGGGCTGACAACGGCAAGATCCTGGGCGTCCATATTGTTGGTGCTCATGCTGCAGATCTCATTCACGAAGCCGCCATGGCGATGCAATTGGGGGCGACGGTCTCGCAGGTGGCCGACATGATTCATGCACACCCGACACTCGCAGAAGGGATCATGGAAGCCGCGGAAGATGCAGAGGACAAAGCGATCCATCAATTAAAGAAGAAGGCCGGCTGATGCTTGCTGCCTTGCTCGCGAAGCTGACCATGGTCGCTGTCACTTTGGCAGTGGTGTGTTGGATCGGATGGTCAGTCCCAGGATCACGTGTTTCTGAGCCGCTCCAGTCTGTAGCCTCTCCTCTGACTGACCTCCGTGCTCTGGAGACGCTACCGTTGCCAACGGTCCCTGCCACGGTGCCTCCTCCGCTCGAACGACGTCACGAGAAGTCCCCCCGGAACGCCGCGACGATCACGCTCGATCTGAATCGCGCGACCGAGCAGGACCTTGAACGCCTGCCCGGCATCGGGCATGTATTAGCCGCACGCATTGTGGAGTACCGGGCTGTGCAGGGGACGTTCAGCGACATCGAGCAGTTGCGGCGTGTGAAAGGCATCGGGAAAAAGAAGTTCGAACAGATTCGTCCTTTGGTGACCGTGGTCCCACCGGGCGCCTCGAAGTCAGCGAGGAAAACCGCATGAGCGAGCTCACGCGCCAGCTCGACCTCATCCTTCGAGGAGCCGTTGAGGTGATTCAGCAGAGTGAGCTGGAATCCAAGCTGACCCGCTCGCTCAAAGAACACCGGCCGCTGCGCATTAAGGCGGGATTTGATCCGACGGCGCCCGACCTGCATCTCGGTCATACGGTCCTGATCCACAAGCTGAAGCATTTCCAGGATCTGGGCCATCAAATCATCTTCCTCATCGGAGATTTCACTGGCTTAATCGGTGATCCCACCGGCGTGTCGGAGACGAGGAAAGTCCTCACCAAGGCGCAGGTGCAGGACAATGCCAAAACCTATCAGCGTCAGATCTTCAAGATTCTCGATCCGGAAAAAACGGTCATCGAATTCAACAGCCGATGGATGGGACCGATGACCGCGGGCGACCTCATCGAATTGGCCGCCCACTATCGGGTTGCACGCATGATGGAGCGGGACGATTTTCACAAGCGCTTCCAGGATCAGAAACCGATCAGCATCCATGAGTTTTTGTATCCGCTCGTCCAGGGATACGATTCGGTGGCGTTGAAGTCCGATGTGGAGTTGGGTGGAACCGATCAAAAGTTCAACCTCCTGGTGGGACGGGAGTTGCAGAGGGATTACGGGCAGGAACCACAGGTGGTGATTACGATGCCGTTGCTCGAGGGAACGGATGGGGTGAAGAAAATGAGCAAGAGCATCGGTAATTATGTGGCGCTTGAGGATGTGCCGGGAGACATGTTCGGGAAAATCATGTCCATCAGCGATGTGCTCATGTTCAGGTACTATGAGCTGCTGACGACTGAAGATCTGACGCAGGTCCGGGCCGCGCATCCTATGGAAGCCAAGCAACGCCTGGCGGGTCTGCTCGTGGAGCGGTATCACGGAGCCGAAGCGGCCAGGCAGGCCCTCGCAGGGTTCCAGCAGAAGTTTCAAGACCGGGAGTTTCCCGACGTGCCTGATGCGGTCGTGCAGCTTCATGCGACCGATATGACCGAAGGCCATCGGGGTGACGAAGGGGATATCAAGCTGCCTGATCTGGTGATGAAGACGAATCTGGTCACGAGTAAAAGCGAGGCCAGACGGCTCATCATTCAAGGAGGCATCGAGGTCGACGGGGAGAAGGAATCGGATCCGAACAGGGTGATTCGTTTCAGGTTCAATCAACAGCGCCGATTGAAGATCGGACGAAAGAAGTTTGCCATCGTCGAATTGAAGACCGGGCCCGGATGAACAATGGGCTTCCTTGACTTGAGGTCAGTGCCATCGTAGGATTCCGGCTGGTGTGGTCGAGCGGGCGTAGCTCAGTGGTAGAGTCCTAGCTTCCCAAGCTAGTTGTCGTGGGTTCAAATCCCATCGCCCGCTCCAAACCGCCTCACGGACAGAGAAGATTTGAACCCCCGACATGGGGATTTCGAAAGGGGTGAGCCCCTTTCGTGGGGAGCGCGCGAGGGGGCAGGCCCCCTCAGTGGGAGCCGACGAGAAAAGTCGGCGACGGAGTGTGGTTCCCCATCGCCCGGTCAAACCAAGCTTGCTCGTGCCGGCAGCTCACCAGGCGAAGCCTCTCTTCATTGGGCTGCCGGAAAAACCCTTCATGTCTTCATATGGAGTGTTGTCTTTCCTGCCGCACGACCGGCCGCTGCAAGCACACTTCATGTGTTCGTCTCTACTGAACGATTGCCCCTCCGTTTCCCTGATTCCCCGCACCGGTTTTCAGCAAGAAAGGATGTTCCATGACGAAAATGCAGATGGTGCTAGTGCTGACCACTTTCCTCGGTAGCCTGATCGGGGGACTGTTGGGCGAGCGGATGTTGGTTTCCGGCGTGGGGTACGCACAAAAGCCGAACGGGGTGAATGCCGAGGAGTTCTTGCTCGTGGATCAAGCCGGCAGGGCACGTGCAGGGTTGGGACTGGACGCCAATGGGGAAGTTGGCCTTGTCCTGACCAGCCGGGACGGCAATCGAACGTTGGCCCTGTCGCCGGACGGGCCAGTAGCCGTCAAACTCACGGATCGATCTGGACGAATTTTGTGGTCGGCGCCGTAACCGAAGGCGTCAGACAGCTTTCCTGACCTTACCGCTCCGAAGGCAACGGGTGCAGACGCGGATGCGCTTGGTCGATCCGTCGACCACGGCGCGGACACGCTGGAGGTTGGGATTGAAGGTCCGCTTCGTCTTATTATTGGCGTGACTCACGTTATGGCCTGACTGATGCTTTTTCGAGCAGATGTCACATACGAATGCCACGGCGTACTCCTTCACTCAGAAATATGGACGCTGAGAAAACCGTGTGACTCTATCATAGTGTCTTCGGCTATGACAAGTGATGGACGTCCGACTAGCGCCGCGGCGAGCGTGCAGCTGCGGGTGGCGGAGTGGCGGGCTTCGCCGGGGGTTGTGTCACGACGATTTGTCCGACGACTGCGGGGACGCTGATGTCGAACGTCGGATCACCGCCGTCGTCCAATCGGTCTCTACCGACGCTGTAGAGTTTCTGTTGGGTCGGACTCCACAGCATCGGCAACCCCGTGAATGGATCGAAGTATTGGGAACCGATTTCTGCCAGCCTTGTCGGCACCGCCGACTGTGGGCTCGGGTGCCGAAGCTGAATCTGTAGCGAGGCGAGACGCAGCCGCGTGTCGGTTTCGATCAACTGTCCGTGAAAGAGCTCCCAGTCCGGTTCGATTGGGCGCGAGTTCAGCAGGCTATCGAGGGTTCCGCGGGGGACTGTTTCCATGATGTCCCGCATCCTCGGCAAATGTTTCACGTTCGTTTCAGAGGCGCTAATGATGGCGTCGTAATAGACAGCATAGGCATCGGCGGCTTGACCCCAGTGGAGACCGCCCGCTGCTGACCGTGCGGGAGGATACACGATGCTGTCAAACGCATCGCCCGGAAGCCGCCCCGCCCGGGTCAGCCACTCCTCAAACATGACGCGCGCCTGGTCCTTTTGACGTGGGGCCCCTCCCGATCGGTCTTTCATGGCGAGCGCCAGCTGGTGCCTGATTGGCCAGCGAAGCGAATATTCCGGAGTGGAGAACGGTAGCGTGATTTGTAGGCCCATCGTCAGGATCGCCTTGTCGACCGTCGGTTTCGCCAAGATCCGTGACAGCAATTGCAGATCGTCGATCATGACGATCTGAGCGAGGACCTTCGTCTTGATCGTTTTCGCCTCGCGAAGGATCGTGCGCCACAAACGAAGGTCTTTGTGGAGCCGTACCAACCCATCCGTGGTTCCGTCCGAGAATCCTTCGGCGACATACAAACGGTGAACGGCGATGAGGTCAGCCCAGAGCGGCGTCACCCGTCGTCCGAATCCCCAATCTTCGAACGGCATGCCGATCCAGTGTTCGTATCGCGACAGGAGCGTGCCGAATTGGCGTGTCGTTGCGTGGAACGGGGCCTCTCGTTTTCGGAATTCAGTCAGCGGGTCGTCAGCGTCCCAGGCCGGACCGGTCGTTTCAGGCAATGTAAAGACGAGATCGGCTTTGGTGGCTCTCCGTTCGCCGCTGTCGCGCCGGGTGTCCTCCGTGTCGTCCACCCATATTTCATAACCGGTTTTCGCAGGATCCAGCGATGCCGCAGCGGTCAAACCGAAGAGATAAAAGTACCCGTTGGCGTACGGGTTCTCGATGGATCGCTGAGGCGGTTCGATCAGCCGGCCGAAGGCGGCCTCCGTTCCGCGGTCTTGCGTGGGAAAGAGCATCCCTCCCACATAGAAGGCGGCCCAGAGAATGACGGCGGCGATGGCGAGGTGCTTCATAGGTGCATACGTGAATGTACGGGCTTCAATGCTGCGGTACTCTGTGAGGCGATGCCCTCATTGGTTATCCCCTAGAGGGCAATCACGCAAACGTCGTGCCGTACAGGGAAGGAAAAAGCCGTGGAGTTTCCGTTGGTTCCCGACGGCTGTCGTGCAGCCGAACTGCGGCTGTAGGGCTCCACGCACATTAATGAACTTGACAAGAATTGACACTGTCTCCTACAGTGCCGCTCACATCGTGGATTTCCGGGTAAGGGAAGAGGGTGCGAATCCCTCGCGGTCCCGCCGCTGTCAATGGGGACGAAACCCGCCAACGCCACTGTCCGGTTCGACGGATGGGAAGGGACGGGGAGTAGGACGAACCATGAGCCAGAAGACCTGCCCGGAGAATTGATCTTGTTCCCTCGAGGGCTGGGGAGCAGGTGAGGATGAAGAAGCGGGTGCAATCCTCAGGGTCTGTCCAGGCCTTGGGGATTTTTTATTTCTAGCACGTTGAAAATGGTTTCCAGCGGCGTTCTCGTGTCGTGTAACGCCTGCAAGGTACAACCCGGGAAAACGCCTGTTCTGACAGGCGGTGGGTGGGCGGGTGAGAAACGAGTACGGTTCGGCGGTTCGCTCCCTGCGGCCTTCACGCGGAACGGCGCGTCCCGGGAGATCGATTGCAAAGCAATCGGTGGGTCGGGCGGGTGCGGAAGAATCGCCCGGGTTGGGCGGGTGAGAACGACAAACCATTTTGAACGTGCTCAACGCCTCTTGTGGATATTCGCATGCTCCTTCTTGGTCATTGTCTCGTGCGCTGATATTGCGCTTTCTCAGGACGAGGGACGAATCGTGAAACGGCGGCAACAAGGCATTTTGACCGGCATGCCGTTCATGGCCAATATTGCCTCGCGGACATTCGTGGATGATGCCGCTCGAAAGCTGTATTTCGCGAAACCCCCACAACGAGTCGTCTCTCTCGCTCCAAGCATCACGGAAATGTTGTTTGCGCTCGGGCTCGATGAGCAGATCGTCGGCGTGACGAATTTTTGCAACTTTCCGCCGGCTGCAGCGACGAAACCCAAGATCGGCTATACGCATCCCAATCTCGAATCTCTCGTCGCACTCAGGCCGGATATGGTCGTCGCACCCAGCGAATTTCTGCGGCCAGACGTCTTGGCAAAGCTCGAGGAGGTGAAGATCCCCGTGTTTATTCTCCAGGCTAAATCACTCGGGGATGTGCTGTCACATATCCATCTCTTGGGGCGCATATTCGACCGGTCCCCTGCTGCCGATGCGGTGACACGCCAGATGCGCGAGCGTTTCGGAGAGATCGAGCGTCAACTTCAAGCCGTGCAGAATGCACGCGTGCTATATGTCCTGAGCACTCAACCGCTGATCACGGTCGGTCCGGACAGCTACATTCATCAAATGATCGGCCTGGCGCATGGAATTAACATCGCAGGAACCGCATCCGGGGCCTATCCTCGCCTGAACATGGAAGCCGTGCTCGAGAAGGATCCGGAAGTCCTGATCTTCCCGGTTGGATCGACGGAGAGCGTTCCAGAGAGTGAGCGGCATGCATGGAACCAATGGACCGGGCTGTCCGCGGTGCGGCACCGACGGATGCATATCGTGTCCTCCGACGCCCTCAATCGTCCAGGCCCTCGTGTCGTGGAAGGGTTAGAGCAACTGGCGCGCGCGATTCATCCTGAAGCGTTCCACTCTGGATCGTCATCAGTTCAGCCATGACGTTATCTCCGTCCCCTGCATCCTCGTGGTCGGGTCGAGGTTCCGACGGTTCGTCGGGGAAACCGGCGCATGTACAAACAGCGGCCGGTGATCCGCTGCTGGGAACGGCGATACTCACTCTCTCGCGCTGGCTCCGCGTCATGACGATCCTCTTCGTCACCTCGATCATCCTGGCGTTCCTCTGTCTTCAAGTCGGCACACGGTATATCGCCGTCGGCGAAATCGTGGGGACTCTCGGACGTGCTTTGGGTTTGGTCGCGAGGGGTGACGAAGCCAGCATGACCACGGATACCATCCTTCTGCATCTGCGGATGCCCAGGGTGTTTCTAGGATTTGTCGTGGGGAGCTCGCTGGCCTCGGTCGGCGTCATTCTCCAAGCGCTGCTCCGGAATCCGCTTGCCGATCCGTATATTCTCGGGGTCTCGAGTGGATCCGCACTCGGAGTGTCCCTGGCGGTCCTGTTTGGCGCCGGCGCCATGGCTTGGACGATCCCCGTGTTGCCGATCTGCGGATTCCTCGGAGGACTGCTGGCGCTGTTCGTCCTGTACCGCATGTCAGCGACCTCCGATAGGCTGCCGGTACACAGCGTCCTCCTGGCAGGGGTGATCCTCAATGCCATATTTTCCGCCTTGATCATGTTCGTCACCTCAATCATGGAGCCCAATCGGTCCTTCAGCATGATGACCTGGTTGATGGGCACGCTCGCAGCACCGGCCGACCAGACGCTCCTGATTTTTTCCATCTATATGACGATCGCTGTGGGACTCCTGTTTGCGCAGGTTGGCGTGCTCAACATTATGACGTTGGGGGAAGAATCGGCGCGTTCGCTGGGGGTCGATACGGAACGGGCCAAGCGCAACATCTTAATGATCTCCGCATTGGTGACCGGAGCGGTCGTGTCTCTGACCGGCATGATCGGGTTCATCGGTATGGTCGTTCCGCATGCGACGCGGCTGATACTCGGTGCTGATCATCGATTGCTGTTGCCGGCATCCGCCCTTGCCGGTGGCATGTTTCTTATGACTGCCGATACCATCGCGAGAAGCTTCTTCGCCCCGTCAGAACTCCCGGTGGGAATCATTACGGCCTTGGCCGGCGGTCCGTTCTTCATCTATCTGCTGATGTGGAGAAAAGATCGACTGTCATGACGAACGTCAAAAAAACGGGCCTGGCATGACACCGTCCGTATATGACGTCCGGTCCCTGTTTTTTCGGTACGGGCATGGACGCCAATGGGTGCTCGGCGATGTCAACCTTCGCGTCACTTCAGGGGAAATGCTGGGCATCGTCGGTCCGAATGGATCGGGAAAAACGTCGCTGCTGAGGCTCTTGGCAAAACTGGTGAGGCCGCAACAGGGTGAGATCACCCTCTACGGCCAATCGCTTGAGGCTGAAGCTCAACATGAGGTGGCGCGGCAGGTGGCGTTTGTGCCGCAGGAGAATCAGCCGACGTTTGCCTTCAGTGTCGCGGAGACGGTGCTGATGGGGCGATACCCGCACCGCCGGCGGTCACGTTGGGATTATGGATTTGGATGGGATAGCCGGGAAGATTGCGCGATTGCCTGGAAGGCGATGACCACCATGGATGTCGCGCACCTCGCGGAACGGTCCGTCACGGATCTCTCCGGCGGGGAAAGGCAGCGAGCCGTCATCGCTCGTGCGCTGGCGCAAACCTCCAAGGTGCTGCTCCTTGATGAGCCGACGGCGTTTCTCGATCTGCAACATCAGCTCGAGATTTGTTCAGTTTTGCGTTCACTAAAAGAACAGCAGGGCCTTACCATCGTGATTGTCTCGCATGACCTGAATCTCGCCAGCCAATACTGCGATCGAATCGTGATGCTCAAGGAGGGGGCGGTGTATGCGACGGGCACTCCGAGGGACGTCCTGTGTCCGGAGATTTTGCAGACGGTCTATGGGTGCAACGTCTTAGTGGACGCGCACCCTGAGTCGGGTTTGCCTCGCATCACATTGCCGCGCGAAAGGGTTCATTCGCAGCCACGTTAACGTTGCGGGTCGGTCCGTGCCCGTCCGGCTCGCGTCCATCATTGGGGGCATACACAGAGAGGGGAGTCATACAGAACTGTCAGCGACGGGGAAGATGGTGCAAAGCCATCACGGTGCCGCCACTGTAAGCGGGGAGTGACCTTGCAGGAATACCACTGTGGATTCGTCCACGGGAAGGTGCAGGGAAGCCACGATCCGCGAGTCAGGAGACCCAGCTGACAGAGAGTCCTCACACCCTTCGAGTCAAAGGGAGGTTCTCATGCGGATGTTTGCGGAACGCGTGCGTGTCGGTTGGTTGGTGTTATGTGTGTTCACTGTTGTGTACCAGGCCGGAGCAGAGGAGACCAAATCAGACGATCATCCTGAAGTCATCGAAACGCCTGAGGTCTTCATCAGCGCCACGAAGACGGAGACGCCGATTAAGCATATTACCAGCTCCGTGGAAATCATCACCGGCGAGCAGATGCAGCAGCGGAAAATAAAGTCTGTCGTCGAGGCGCTTCGCCTCGCACAGGGACTTGCGGTCTTTCAAAGTGGAGGTCCGGGCACCCTTGCCCAAGTGCGTATGCGGGGCGGCACGCCGCAGCAGACGCTGGTGTTGATCGATGGGGCGATCGTCAACAGCGCCACAGACGGAGCCTACAATTTTGCCAACCTGACCACCGATAACATCGAGCGGATCGAAATCCTTCGAGGCAATCAGGGCATGATGTGGGGATCGGATGCCATGGGCGGCGTGATCAACATCACCACCAAGCGCGGACGGGAAACACCCAACATCTCCTCCTTTGTGGAATACGGGTCTTTCGCGACGATCCGCGAAGGCGCGAGTGTCACTGGAAAAAAGGGGCCGTTTGACGTGGCTGCTACGTTGAGCCGTTGGGATACGTCGAGTTTCTCCGCCATCAATTACCGGCGCGGGGCGGCGGAACGGGACGGATTCCACAATTGGCAGGGTTCGACCAAGCTGGGACTAGATCTTCCGAATGACGGCCGGTTGGAATTCAATTTTCGATGGATGGATGGGATCACAAATTTGGACGGGACCGCCTTCAATCCGGCCACATTTGGATTTGATCCCGCCGATGTGCTTGGTGCGAAGACGCATGGCAAGGAGTATGTGTATACCGGAAGCTATTTCCAGCCGATCACGAAGTGGTGGTCGCAAAGGCTTACCCTGGCCCGTGCGACAAATAGCTTCAGCACGAGTTCGGGCACCGTGGAACGCAACGTGGTCACAGGTGTGGAGGCGGCTCCGTTCCCCCTGAGTTCTGAGATCAACACCACGAGCAACCGCCTTGAATGGCAGCATGACTTTCAGATTGTGAAGCCGTTAGCGGTTACAGCCGGGTATCAGTTCCGCGAGCAGATGGGAGAAAATCTGGACACCCTGACCGGAACGACCACCCTTCCCAATAAGATTATCAGTAGCAATGCGGGCTTTGCCGAAGCCAAGCTCAATCTGTGGGACCGATTATTCGGCACAGCTGGCATTCGGCAGGATGAATACAACGTCTTCGGGAGTGCCACCACATACCGTGTCACGGGGGGATATCTCCTCAAGGAGACGGGGACAAAGTTGCGCGGGAGCTATGGCACGGGGTTCAGGGCGCCGACGATCAATGATTTGTTCTTCCCCGGATTTGGGAATCCGAATTTGCAGCCTGAAAAAAGCAAAGGATCGGATATCGCGCTCGAACAGTCCTTGTTCAAGGATCGGGTGTTCTTAAGTGTGGGATACTTCTGGACGCGCTATCAAAATCTCATTTTGTCGGTATTTGACCCCGGTGGGGTCTGCAGTTTCTCGCTGTTCGGTTTTTGCGCGGCAAACATCGGGCAAGCGAGAGCTGAAGGCGTAGAAGGAAGCGCTAAGGTCAAGCTGCTTCAAGATCAGCCCTGGATCAAGAGCCTGGATGTTCAGTTCCAGTACACCCATACGAGCACGAGAAACGAAACGAACGGTGGTGACACACGCCTTCCCCAATGGCCGCTGAATCAATGGTCGGCCGTATTGAGCTACCAACCGATCGAGGCATTACGGGCGAACCTCGAAGCTCGCTTCGTCGGCCAGCGATTCAATGACACCAGCAATGCAGACGTACTCCCGCACTTCTATGTGTGGAACGCGTCGTTTACGTATGACGTCAACAAGACGATTCAGGTGTATGGGCGCGCCGACAATATTTTCAACCGTAAGTACGAAGAGGTGTTGTTCTTCGGCACGCCTATCCGGTCGGTGTTTGGCGGCGTGCGTGTGAATTTCGACATACCGCTGTAGGTCGTGGCGCTCGCGTGGGATGGACGGGTAAGGTGATCGGATGAGAGGGCCTGTCTCCAAAGTATGTGAAGGCTGTCAGGCGGCATTTACCTGCGGGCAGTACGGCTGTTGGTGCGCGCAGGTGGTGATGACCGAGCCGCAGATGGCGTGGATCGAGCAATCATTCCACGACTGTCTGTGCCAACTCTGTCTTCAAAAGGTTGTTGACGGCACGCTTGGGCCGGCATCCATCGAACAGCCTCAGTAAGGGGGAGACCGGTGCGGATTACCAAGGTCTATACGAGAACCGGTGATGCGGGAAAGACGCGACTGGCTGGCGGCCAGCAGGTCTCCAAAGACAGCCTCCGTGTGGAGGCATACGGGACCGTGGACGAATTGAATGCCTCGATCGGCCTCGCGCGAGCGACGAACGAAGAAGGCAGTCGGGCGGTCGATTCAGCCAGGCGACTCGAGCAAGATCTTCGCTGGGTGCAGAACAAATTATTCGACATCGGAGGCCTCCTTGCCACTGCGCCGGGGCAGACCTTTAAGAACATGCCGATGATCAAGGCTCAGGACGCCGTACGGCTGGAGCGAATGATCGATCGATGTCAGAAAGATCTGGCGCCGCTCAAGGAGTTCATCCTGCCCGGGGGCGGCAAAGTGTCGGCGACACTGCATCAAGCGAGGACGATCTGCCGCCGTGCTGAGAGGATCTGCGTGCGATTGGCCAGAGAGGAAACGCTCGACGCGCAGATCATCAAATTTTTGAATCGCCTGAGCGATGCGCTGTTTGTGTGGGCCCGTTGGGTGGCGAAAACACAGGGAGAGCCGGAATTTCTCTGGGAACGCGACACCGGCGGGTCCGATGAGGCGAAGTAGGCATGCCGGCACGAACTCTTATGATACAGGGAACCGGCTCCCATGTCGGGAAATCCGTGCTCACCGCCGCCTTGTGCCGCTCGTTTCTCCGCCGCGGCCTGCGCGTGGCACCTTTCAAAGCGCAGAACATGTCCAACAACTCCTTTGTGACGCCGGACGGGAAAGAAATCGGCCGCGCTCAAGCCGTCCAGGCCGCGGCCTGCCGCCTGGCTCCGCGAGCGGACTTCAATCCGATCCTCATCAAGCCCGAATCCGACACGGCGGCGCAGCTTGTGGTCGGAGGCGAGGTGGCCGGTTCGTTGTCCGCGAAGGACTTTGGCCTCGTACGTCGTGAATATTGGACGAGGGTCCGGGAGGCGTTTGACCGCCTCTCAGCGGGGTTCGAGGTCGTGGTGCTGGAGGGAGCCGGCAGTCCGGCAGAAATCAATCTGCGACAGGGCGACATTGTGAACATGCAGATGGCTCATTATGCGGCAGCACCAGTGGTGCTGGTCGGCGACATCGAACGCGGAGGCGTCTTCGCCTCACTGGTCGGAACGTGGTCGCTCCTTGACGAGGCCGATCGCCGCCATTTGAAAGCGTACGCAATCAATAAATTCCGTGGTGACGTGCGGCTGCTCGAAGACGGGCTGACGCGCGTCTCACGCGACACAGGACTGCGATGCGCCGGCGTCCTCCCGCACTGGGGTCGGTTGGACGTGCCCGAAGAGGATGTTTTGGGATGGGAGGGTTGGCAACGGCGGGCGCCACGGAGATCCGATGCTGTCGTGATCGGGGTCGTGGATGTGCCGGGCATTTCAAATTTTACCGACTTTGAGGTGTTGGCAAGCGAACCGGATGTCGAAGTGGTGCCTCTCAACGAATTCACAGATCGTCCGTTGGATGCTCTGATGTTCCCGGGGTCGAAGCAAACGGTCCGGGCCCTGCGTTTTGTCCGCGAGCGAGGTCTCGATCGTCTTGCACATCGTGTGTTGGCTGCTGGTGGGACGGTGGGCGGAATTTGCGGCGGGTATCAATTGTTGGGACATACCATTCGCGACCCCGATCGTCTGGAATCCGACGATGAGTGCATGGACGGCCTGGGGCTGCTTCCGGTCGAGACGACGTTTGCCAGTCCCAAGATCGTCAAGCAGGTGTCAGGCCGGCATCCGGAGAGCGGGTGCGCAGTGGTCGGCTATCAGGTGAGGATGGGGAGAACCAAGTTTCCCTCCGAGGCCCAGCCGTTCCTCGAACTGAAGGATGATCAGAGCGACAAACCATGGCCTGAGGGAATGTGCCTTCACGGTGGACGGCTTTTCGGGACCTATCTGCATGGACTCTTTGATCAGGCATCATTTCGCCGGTGGTGGCTCAACCGGTTACGGCAACCCAAAGGATGGACCGCGCTTCCCGAGACGCACAGGCCGTCACTCGACGAGCGACTGGACCGCTTGGCCGATTTCGTCGAGCAGCATCTCGACATAACGATGATCGAGCGGATTCTCGAAGAGGGGGTATAGCCGATGGCTTCCCGTCGCCGATCGCAGCTGGTGTTTATCGTCGGAGGCGCCTCGTCGGGGAAAAGCGAGGTGGCACTGCGGTTGGCGGCTGAAGGTATCGCCCAGACCGCGCGGCGTGCCTTCGTGGCGACCGGCGAAGGGCTGGATGAAGAAATGACAATGAAGATCGCCCGGCATCGTCAGTCGAGATCGTCGGCCTGGGACACGGCAGAAGTGCCGGTCGAGTTGACCGCGTGGTTCAACGGACAGGGGCGGAACTACCGCATCATCCTCGTCGATTGTTTGACGATGTGGTTATCGAATCACTGTGAGAGGGGAACAAAAGAGCGGGAGATTATCGAGGCCACGACAACGTTGCTTCGGGCGATCCGACGCATCGACGCACGGGTCGTACTCGTGTCGAATGAATTGGGCCTGGGGCTGGTTCCGGCCGACGCGCGGTCGCGCCGCTTTCGGGAATTGGCGGGCGAAGTCAATCGTCTCGTCGCCCAAGATGCAGACCAGGCCTATTTTGTTGTGAGTGGATTGCCCATGTCCTTAAAAAACGGGAAACCATGATGCTAGCCGATGTGTTGAAGCAGATTCGGGAACCGGATGCGGTTGCTGCCGCTGAGACGCAGCGGCGGCTGGACCGGCTGACCAAGCCGCAAGGCAGTTTGGGCCGTCTTGAGGAATTGGCCGTGCAGTATTGTGCGATCACCGGGGAATGCAAGCCGGCCGTCCCACGTGCCCTGGTATTCACCTTTGCCGCCGACCATGGCGTCGTCGATGAGGGCGTCAGTGCCTATCCTCGAGACGTGACCGCGCAGATGGTGTTGAATTTTCTCCGGGGCGGCGCCGGCGTCAATGTCCTGGCGCGCCATGCAGGCACCGAAGTTCGTGTGGTGGACATCGGGGTCGCGCATGACTTCGGGACGGTGGCCGGGCTGATCAATCGGAAAGTGATGAAGGGCACGAGAAACATGCTTCATGTGCCTGCCATGGATCGGACGACGGCGGAGCAGGCGCTCATGATCGGCGTCGAGCTGGCCGCCGACGCCGTTCGTCACGGCATCGGTCTGATCGGAACAGGCGAGATGGGTATCGGGAATACCACGGCAAGTGCGGCGATTGCTGCGGTCATGACCGGAGAGGCGGTTCACGCAGTGACGGGAATGGGCACGGGGATTGACGAGCAGGGGCGGGCTCGGAAAATTTCTGTGATCGAGCGGGCGCTGGCCTGTCATCGACCGGATCGGCACGACGCGCTGGATGTGCTTGCCAAAGTAGGCGGCCTCGAAATCGCAGGGATGGCCGGTCTGATCTTAGGCGGTGCAGCGGCGCAGGTGCCCGTCGTGCTTGATGGATTCATTGCCGGCGCTGCCGCCTTGATTGCGGCCGGTCTGCAGCCGCGCTGCCGTCCGTATTTGGTCGCCTCACACCGGTCCGTCGAGAGGGGCCATCGGGTCGTGCTGGACACACTGCAATTGAAGCCGCTGTTCGATCTTGATCTGCGGCTCGGCGAGGGAACCGGCGCCTGCCTCGGCATGGGACTCGTGCAGGCGGCGATCAAGGTGCTGACGGAAATGGCCACGTTCGATGAAGCCGGTGTGTCGGAGCGCAGCACATGACCGCTCATCTGAGACCGTTGATCTGTGCCTGGCAGTTTCTGACGGCGGTGCCATTGACCCGTGAGTGTCATGATCCTGCGCCCGATGAATTGGCCGGGTCGATGCTGTGGTACCCCTTCGTGGGGATTCTGCTCGGTGGGCTCCTGGCTCTGACCGACGTGGTTCTCGCGCGATGGCTGCCCCGTGAGGTCGTCGCGGCGTTGCTCATTCTTGTGCTTGTGGCCATGACGCGCGGGCTCCATCAAGATGGGTTGGCTGACACGCTGGATGGCTTGGCCGGCGGTCGTAGCGCTTCCGACCGCCTGACCATCATGCGTGATCCCCGCATCGGCGCGGTCGGCGCAACCGGTCTCTTTCTCTCCTTGATCTTGCGCTACGGCGCGCTCGTGTCCGTGCCCGAGGCACTAAGGGCTCCGGTACTGCTGTGTATGCCGGCCATGGGTCGATGGGGCATGGTCGTCGGTGCCTACGGGGCTGCCTATGCTCGCCGCGCTGAAGGAGGCCTGGCCGCTCCATTTCTTGCGCATCTGTCGGGCCGGCATGTCCTCGGGGCGACGGTCATGATTGTGGGTCTGATGGTCTGGTCGTTCGGACCCGTTCATGCCCTGGCGGCGGTCGTGTTGGGTAGTCTGGTCAGCCGGCTGGCCACGAATTTCTATCAGCACATGTTTGGCGGCATCACCGGCGACACGCTCGGCGCGACGAACGAGCTCATCGAAGTGATTTTCGTGCTGTTCATGCCGCTGCTGTTGTCCCTCACATGAATCCCGTTGACGTCCTCGTGGCTTGCGCGCTCGATGCGGCCATCGGCGATCCGCGTGCGATGCCGCACCCGGTGCGCTGGATGGGCCGCGTCATCGGGTATGTGTACCCACGGGTCCGTGCGCGTTGTGGGGGAGCGTTCTCACTCCGTGCCGCCGGCGTCGTCTTGGCCGCCGGTTTGCCCGCCATGGCCTTTGCGGCCGGCTGGGCGGCGATCGCGGCCGGGACGGTGGTCGATGACTGGGTGGGTCGGGGCATTGGGATCTGTTTGGCTGCGACGACGTTGGCCTGGAGAGATTTGGTCGATCATGTTCGTGCCGTGTCCGCAGCGCTGAAAGCCGGATCGTTGGAGCAAGCCCGGCAGGCGGTTGGATTGATTGTCGGACGGGATACGCAGCACTTGTCCGAGGCAGAGGTGGCTCGAGCCGCTGTGGAAACCGTTGCCGAAAGTGCATGTGACGGTGTCATTGCGCCGCTGTTGTTCCTCGTCGTCGGGGGGCCGCCGCTGGCGTTGGCGTACAAGGCCGTTTCAACGCTCGATTCGATGGTCGGGCATCGTGACGAAAACTACCGGGAGTTCGGATGGGCCTCGGCCAGGCTGGATGATCTTGCCAACTGGATTCCAGCACGCATCACGGCATGGTTGATTGCCGTTGCCGCGGGGCTGGTCCTCCTGAGCGCGAATGCCGTGAAGCGGAGCAGCACCATCCTGCTTCGAGACGGGCATAAGCATCCGAGTCCCAACAGTGGAAGACCCGAAGCGGCGATGGCGGGTGCATTGGGCGTCCGGCTTGGAGGTGTCAACTTCTATGGAGGCTGTCGTGCCGATCGTCCGGTCCTCGGGGACGGCGAGACCCCGTTGTCAGTCCGGCATGTGGATCGGGCTGGGCAGATCATGACTGTGGCCTATCTGATGGCCATCGCGGGGTCGATGAGGTTCCTATGGTGGTAACGACTGCGCCGGTGCATGGCGGGAACGTCCATGCCGCCGCCCGGGAACTGGGCCGCTCCATCGAATCCATCTTGGATTTCAGCGCAAGCATCAATCCGCTGGGAGCTTCGCCACGCGCCCTTCGAGTCGTGGCGGACGCGGCCACCTTGGTCCAGCACTATCCGGACCCTGATTGTGTCAGTCTCACGCGAGCGATCAGCCGCCGGTGGCGC
>DASVBB010000054.1:0-4594 GCA_036376045.1 Nitrospira sp. | reverse complement strand
CGATGATCGATGTGCACGTGACTGACGGTACCGTGACGATCAGCGGACCGGTGCTGGAGGCCGAGTTCGATGCGATCTGTCATGCCATTGCGAGAATTCCCGGCGTGGCGCAGATCTTCAACCGCCTGGAGCGGCACCAGTCGTCCGACGGCGTGCCCGCGCTGCAAGGGTCGCAAGGGTTGATGGAGCGGAAGCACACCCCACATGTCGCATTCATGCAACCGAACTGGTCGCCGGCCGCGCGGATGCTCGCCGCATTGATGGGCACAGTTGCGCTGCTCTATGGGCTGAGGCAGCGAACGGTAGGTGCGGCCACCCTCGCTGCCAGCGGCTTAGGGCTGCTGGTTCGTAGCGCGACGAATCAGGAGTTCGCAAGATTGTTCCACATGAGGGTTGGCAGTATGGGCGTCATATAGAACTGTACTGCGTCGACTAGCGGCTCGTTGGGGCGTTAAGGAGTATAAATTCTCCTTCATAGCTCGCTCGTTGCTTTCTCTTCTTTACATACACATTACAATGTTCTCATTCTCAGCCCGCCCTAGTGCTGGCCTGGTGGTTCTGCTAGCGGGTGGTGCCTACGAATCCCGTTGTACACGAGGCACAAAAGAGCCACAGAAAGTCCCGGTTGTGCCGATTATCAGGCCAGGGATTTGTGAGCGCCCGCCTACGGTTGCGAAATTTCCCTCACTTTTTCTAGGTTTCGTGATCACGGTTTTTCGGCTGCCAGTCTGGTCTGCCACTTGCTTTAGGTATAGGCATCAGTAACGTTTTTCGGATTCATCCTGGTGAGGTGATGATGGACAGCGAGAGCAGAGGTTGGCGGCTCATTCAGACACGGGATTTTGGCTTGCTCTGGTGG
The DNA here is from genome assembly GCA_036376045.1 of Nitrospira sp. Lineage (GTDB taxonomy): Bacteria > Nitrospirota > Nitrospiria > Nitrospirales > Nitrospiraceae > Nitrospira_C. The sequence continues at coordinate 3,735 of DASVBB010000054.1, read as the reverse complement.
GGGCAAGTCACGTCTCAAATCGGCGAAGGCCTCAACAAGGTCGCGTTGCTCTGGTTCGTGTATGAGCTCACCGGCTCCGCAATGATGATTGCGACGGTTGGTCTCCTCCAGACGATCTCGCCTCTCTTCTTCGGCCCCATCATCGGCGTCTACCTCGATCGCGTCAGGAAGAAACCCGTCATGGTCTGGGTTGACCTGATCCGCACCGTGCTGACCTTCCTCATCCCGGCCTTATATGGAATGGGTCATCTGAGCCTCGAAGGACTGTTTGTGCTGATCTTCCTGAATTCGATGGTCTCCACCGTGTTCGGGCCGGCGCTGGTCTCGGCCGTTCCGTTGCTGGTGCGACGAAATGAACTCGTCTCAGCCAATGCCCTCATTCAGGGGACGAACAACATCGGGAGCCTGCTGGGACCGGCCGTGAGCGGAATCATGATTGCGCTGATCGGGGCGCAACATGTCCTCTACGTGAACGCGGCCACGTTCCTCATCTCTGCGCTCTGCCTGATCCCGATCCGGAGCAACGAGACGATTTCGCCCGAACGAGCGAAAGCGGCGAACGCAGGATCGCTCGTGAACGATCTCTCCGTGGGATTCCGGTTCGTCTTCGGCAACCGTTCGATGGTGTTTCTGCTGGTGATCATCACGACTCTCTTCAACCTGGGCGCAAGTGCCTTCGTGTTCGTGCTGCCCGTGTACGCCAAAGAGCTGCTCAATGTCGGGCCGATGCAGCTCGGCTGGCTCTGGTCTGCCCTTGGGGCCGGCATGTTGGCCGCCTCCTGGTGGCTGGCGATGAGACAGAAGACTGACCTGCAGAGCCGCATGCAGATCCTCGTCGGCGGGACGACGGTGGGCGGTCTGGCCACCTGCACGCTCAGCGTGCTGGAGTCCCCGCTGATCGCAGCGGCGTTCGTCATTTTGATCGGGGCGGGCGCGGCGGTCTTGAACCCGGTCGTGTGGGCGCTGCTCCAGGAAGTCACGCCCTCGCACCTGATGGGGCGCGTGCTCACGACCTTCAGCACCGGGTCGATGGCGGCTGCGATGGTGGGCATGTCGGGATTCGGCTGGATCGCGGAGCGAATCGGACCGGCGCAGAGCCTGGTCGGCCTCGGTCTTGTGCTCTTGCTGACAGCCTGGGTCGCGACCTTGGTCTCCCGCCGCACCCAAGCGGCGCACCTGCAGCCAGTGCCCGCGACTGCCTAACGTTCCCCCACACCCGCTTTCACGTTGGAGCGGCAACAGGCCTTGGATGAGGGTGCGAAGCCGCGCCCCTTCAAGGATCTGTCTTTCGCCGGCAAAAACGGCTATGGTCAGAAGATGGCTGCCGAAAAACGACTGCTGCTGACCCGTGACTTCGGGCTCATCTGGTGGAGCCAGGTCTTGTCGCAAGTCGCTGACGGGGTCAGCCGGCTGGCCCTTCTGTGGTTCGTCTATTCCGTCACCGGCTCGGCCCTCAAAACCAGCATCATCGGCCTCCTCCAGACCCTCCCTCCCATTCTCCTCGGCCCGCTCATCGGCGTCACGGTCGACCGGCTGCCGAAGAAAGCCATCTTGATCGCCACCGACGTGGCCCGTGGGATCCTGATCGGGGTGATTCCCTGTGTGCTTTCGATCGAAGTCTTTACGGTCGACATGCTGTACATCCTGGTGTTCCTCTACGGCATCGCAACCGCGATGTTCGTGCCGACCCTCTCGTCCTCGGTCCCGTTCCTGGTCGATCGCTCCCGGTTCGTCGCTGCCAATGCCATGCTGCAGAGCACGACCAGCATTGGCATCATCATCGGCCCGGCGCTCAGTGGGATGGGGATCGCCTTCTCCGGCTCCCAGGAAGTCCTGTGCGCGAACGCCTTGATCTACTTTGCGTCGGCGCTCTGCCTCGTCCCGATCAAACTGCCGCCGAGCCAGCCGGCGGACGTGCATGACGGTGCAGTGTCGGCGACGTTCCAGGACCTGATCGAAGGAATCCGGTACACGCTGATCTCCCAGCCGATCATTCTGATGGTGATTGTGTTGGCTTCGGTCTATACGTTCGCCGCCGGGGCCTATACGACGTTGTTCCCGGTATTTGCAAAGAAGATGCTGGCCTTGGGGCCGGTAGAAGTCGGCTATCTCTGGTCGTGGCTCGGGATTGGCCTGTTCCTGGTCTCGATCGCGCTGGTCCCGATCTCCAAATGGGAGACGCGTAAGCGCGTCCAAGTGGTCTCGATCTCGAGCCTGATCGGCGGAGCCGCCCTCTGCGGGCTCGCAGTGACCCAGAGCCTCCCCGTCGCCACGTTCCTCGTGGGCATCGTCGGCGTGGGATTCGGCGCCTGGACGCCTATCGCATGGGGTATGATCCAGGAATTCTCGCCGGCTCAATTGGTGGGGCGGGTCATGGCCATCTACACGGCCATCGCGACGGCGACGTCGCTCGCCGGCATCTCGTTCTTCGGATGGCTCACGGAACAGGCCAACGAATATGTCAGCGTGGTCGGGATCGGCGTGGTGCTGTTCGTGTTGGGGATCGCCGCCAACTGGTTCAGTCGACGGGTCACAGCGCCTGTCAACGGCACCGAGCCGGTAGAGGGGGTTCCGTTGGTCTCCCTTGCCCGTCCGTCGCCCGCCCAGGAATTGGAAGCCTGAGCGGCCTGTCGCCGATCACCGGTTCGCCCGCGCCACGCTTCATCCAGTCTGTAGCTCAGCCGCAACGACGACAGCTTCTTCAGTGACCACGCTTTCCAGCGGATAATCCAGTGCCCGCCACGCGTCGATGCCGCCTGTCAGTGGTCGCACACGGGCAATTCCTTTCCGTTTCAACATCAACGCCATCCGTGCGGCAGTCGCCTCGTTCGGGCAGGCGCAGAACACAATGACGTCACGGTCTCGGGGAATCACGTGATGGCGTTGTTCGAGCTGCTCTGCGGAGATCCGCAAGGTCCCCGGGATCGTGTAGGGGTCGGCCACATGGTCCAGCGTACCGCGCAGATCGACGATCACCGGCTGGTGGCCATCGTCCATCAGTTGCTTGAGCTCCGTCGGACTGATCCGGGCCACTCGAAGCTCCTTCAACAGGCGTTGCCGGTGCAGATATTTGTAGAGCAGATAGCCTCCAAGGCTTGCCGCGATGATCACGCCCGCCGTCTTCCCGAAGCGCATCGCCGTGTCGGCGACATAGCCGATCTGGTCGCTGAACACATAGCCAAGGAGCAGAAACGAAAAACTCCAGAGGAATGACCCAGCACCGTTGAACACCAGAAATCGTCCCATCGAGATTCTAAAGAGACCGGCCAACGCCGGTGCCAGCGTGCTCAAGCCGGGGATGAACTTGGCGAGAATCAGGGCACGAATCCCATGGATCAAAAAGAAGTTCTCCGTGCGCCTCACACAGGCGTCCGGCTCGAGCGCAATCCGGCACAACAAAGTCAGCGTCTGCCGCCCGCGATGACGGCCCAGCTCAAACCAGACCATGTCGCCAAGCAGGCAGGCACTGACGGAGAGAGCCGTAAGGACGATCAGGCTGGCCTGGCCGTCTCCTGCAACGGCTCCGGCGGCAAGCAGCACGGGAACCGCCGGAATGGGAAAGCCGATCTGCTCTGCCAAGACGGTGAGGAACACCACCATCTCGATATGACGGAGCAGAAATTCCAGCACCTGTTCCATGCCGTGATCTCCTCTGTGTTCCGCTTACGCCCGCAGCACGTGGCGAATCGCCATCGTCAGCGCACCCACGTCGTCAGGGCCATCCTGCCGATGGCC